>JAYTGR010000235.1:0-6338 GCA_043733205.1 Chthonomonadaceae bacterium | reverse complement strand
CTGGACCACGGGCCGGGATGCCGGGCGCCTGCTGCTGGTCTGGGCCGTCGTCAATGTCTGCATCGCGTATCTGCCGACATCGATCCAGCGCAAACTCCTGCAGGGCGCCCATTTTCCGATAGCGATCCTGGCGGGTATCGGTGCCGTATGGCTCCTGCAGCGTTTGAAACCGACCGCGAAGCCCTGGCAGGTCGCTTTTAAGCTGGCGGTTTTGACGCTGGTTCTCAGCCTCACCAATATTCTCTTCGTACTGCGAGACATCGGCAGCTACGATGACAATCTGTCGCAGACCAGGCTGCAGCGCACCTACCTGCAGCCCGGTGAGATCGAAGCGCTGGAGTGGGTGCGGGACCATTCGCCTGCATCGGATGCGCTCCAGCCGCTGCCCTGGATCGTGCAGGCAGGAGAGCGCTCCCTCCGTCCTTACGAGGAGAGTCTCGCCTGTTTTGCACCGGGTCTGATCGATCGGCGCGTCTACTGCGGACACTGGGGTGAGACACCGAACTTCGGCAGTAAACTCAAAGACGTGATGGATCTCGAACTCGCGACAACGACGGACGCGGCGCGCAGAGCCCTGCTCCGCCGGATGGGAGTGCGCTACTTAGTCTTCTCCCAAAAGTCCGCGGACGATCCGTTTGCCGATTCGCATCTGCCGCTTTTTCGCGGCCGCCTGCCGATGCCTGCCTACCTGACACTGGTTTACAGCAGCAAAGACGCAGACGTATACGCCGTATCCACCGATCTGTAGGTCCGGAGATCTAAAGAACGATTCTGAGATTTCTGCTTCTCAGAAGACCGCATAGTCCCTGGCAAAACGACATAAAAAAGCCTGATGCTTCCTTTCCGGGAAGCATCAGGCTTGGACGGAAATTGAGTGAACCTACGGGGCGGTCACCGTCAGTTCGTTCGAAACCGTGTCCGTGGCGTTCATATCTTTCAATGTCTTCGTCGCGATCATACCCGCCTTTTTCTTCCGGGACTCGGAGGCGACATGACCTTCGAGATGCACGACGCCGTCTTTCGTATTGACGTTGATCAGGTTGTGCGTGTCGTTCAAATCCTTGTCCGCAAGAATCGCCAGTTTGACTTTGGGGGTCACTTCCAGAGCGCCCGTGGCGGTTTTGCCGGCGTCTTTGGCGGCCTTGCCGGTGGCATCTGCAGCGTCTTTCGCGGCTTTGCCTGTGGCATCCGCTGCATCCTTGGCCGCCTTACCCGTGGCGTCCGCTGCATCCTTCGTAGCGGCCGCTGCATCGACAGCGGCCTGCTTGGTCGCATCTCCTGCCTTGTCGGCAGCTATTTTTGTGGCGTCCGCTGCGTCTTTCGTTGCGGAGGCCATTTTCTGACCATCCGTGGACGCATCCTTACTGACACCCTCCGCCGTGTTGTTACAGCCGAAAAGGCCCAGGCTCAGCAGCAGAGCAGCCGCGCCGACTAACGCATACTTTTTCATCGAGTTCTCCTTGTGCATGGAAAGCACCTTCTAGACATTGAGAGGAAAACCGATTTTCCTCATTCCGGCCATACGACGTGTCGGAACGGAAGATTGTTCCTTATCTTCGCCCGGATCGACCGCCGTTCGCCTTCTCATTGTCAGGGCTCGCCGGGAAGAGAAGGAAACCGCTGTCCTGAGGCAGAACTGATGCGGTATGAAATATGCCATCTGCAACGAAACCTTTCAGACACAAGACTGGGCCGAAACGTGCCAGGCCGTGGCGGAATCAGGATACCAGGGGATCGAGGTCGCGCCGTTCACTCTTGCCGAAGACGTGAGCGAGATAGGCGTGCATGCCCGCCGCGTCTATGCGAGCACAGCGCGGAGCGAAGGTCTGGAGGTCGTCGGGCTGCATTGGCTGCTCGTTTCTCCCAAAGGGCTGTCCGTTACCGATGCAGACGCAGAGGTACGCCGGCGCACTGCCCTGTATATTACAGAGCTTGTCCAGTTCTGCGCCGATCTTGGCGGTCATATTCTGGTCTTTGGCTCTCCCTCACAGCGCCGCCTTCCTACCGATGTGCCGCCAGCACAGGCGCTCCCGGTGGCCCTAGAGCGCCTCACCGCCTGCATCGAGCCTGCCCTCGAAGCCGCGCAGCGGCATGGGATCACGATCTGCCTGGAGCCTCTCCCGGCTCCGGAGGCCGACTTCATCCTCACGCTGGAAGCAGCCGTCGCCGTCATGGCACAGCTGCAGCATCCTGCCCTGCAGACCATATTCGACGTCAAGAGCGCCTCCAGCGAAGGCACCCCTTTACCGGATCTCGTCCACACCTACGCTCCCTTCATCGCGCATGTCCACGCGAACGATGCCAATCGGCGTGGTCCAGGCTTTGGAGCGACCGACTACGTTCCCATCCTGTCTGCTCTGAAAGCCGTCGATTATACCGGATATATCTCCGTCGAGGTGTTCGACTATTCGCCGGACCCGTTCACGATCGCACGGGAGAGTCTGACTTATATGCGGCGCAGCGCAGCAGAAGGCGAGGCCGGAGATGGAACCTAAAACCTGCCTCCTTTCAGTCCAGGCGGGGCCGCACGACCGGCATTGGTGCCCGGTCTCCTTTGCAATGCCGGAAAGCCTCCGGCAGCGAACCTGTGAACTGCTCCAGCCCGATGGTTCGACGCTCGCGCTGCAGCTGCACGCGGACGGTTCCTCTGCCTTCCTGCTTCCGGAACTCAAGGCGGGCAGCACGGTAACTCTTTCGCTCCGACCGGTGAGCGTGTCGTGTACAGACCGTCCGAACCGCGTTGAGATCGCAGACGACAGCCGCGCGCTCTCTATCGATGTCGGCGGAACCCCGCTCACGACGTACCACTATGCCGGCGTCCCTGCCCGTCCCTATTTCTACCCGCTGCTCACCTCCACAGGCCGTGAAGTGACACGCGCCTGTCCGATGCGCACCGACGTCGAGGGCGAGTCGAAGGATCATCCGCACCACCGATCCCTGTGGATCGCATTCGGAGACGTCGGCGGCACCGACAACTGGAGCGAAGAGTCGGGGCACGGTTTCACGCGCCACGATGCCATGCTCGCTTCGACCGGCGGCGATGTCTGCGGACGGTTCGAGACGCTGAGCGCCTGGATCACGGCTCAGGGCAGCACGCTGCTGACACAGCGGCTTCAGGTCACGGCGTGGGCGACTCCACCCGAGGTCAGGATGCTGGATTTCACCATCGACCTGACTGCGGAACAGGATTCGGTCCTGTTCGGAGATACCAAGGAAGGCGGAATTCTCTCCGTCCGCGTCGTCGGGACAATGGATGTGCCTCGCGGAGGCCGCATCGAAAACAGTTATGGAGGCCTTGGCGAGACGGAAACCTGGGGACGGCCCGCCCATTGGTGCGACTACTCCGGCCCGGTCGGGGACCGCACCGAGGGCATCGCCGTCATGGATCATCCTCTCAGCTTTCGCGCGCCCACCCATTGGCATGTGCGCGACTACGGCCTCATGACCGCCAACCCATTCGGTTATGCGGCCTATACAGCGGGCGCGAAACGAGGCGAGCATCGGCTCGCCAGGGGAGAAACCCTCCACTTTCGCTATCGTCTGATAGTGCATGCGGGGAACGCCGCCGAAAGCGGCATCCGAGGCCGTTATCTCGATTTCGTCAGTCCGCCGCAGACGAACGTAACTCTCATAGAATAACTTATGTCGTCTGCCCGGATCCGCTGCATCGCACCTTTCCGGGGCTCTCTTCCGAGGATAACCATATCATGCAGCCACCGCAGGATAAAAATTTCGCACTGCCCCCGCCCGTCTACTCGATGCCGCCTCGATCTTTCTCCTTTCCGCTGTGGGGCAGGATCCTGCTCGGGTGCGGCATTCTGCTCATCCTCCTGTTCGTCCTGCTAGGCTTCGGCGTTTCCCGCCTTTTCCTGGGCGGACGGGGAGCGCTCCAGACGCAGTTTTGCGCCCAGAACCTGCGAACCACACAGCGCGGCCTGGAACTCTACAGTCAGGACTACGACCAGACCCTGCCGCCGTCGGCGGCCTGGATGGATGCAGCCGTGCCTTACGTCAAACAGCGCACCGACTTCAAATGTCCGGTAGTGCGTGTCGCCCATCCTGAGGGGTTTGGATATGCCTTCAACGGCCAGCTCGCAGGATCGAAGACGGCACAGATCGACGCCCCTGGGACGGCTGCCGAAGTCTACGATTCGACGGATCTCCAGCGCAATGCATCGGACGACTTTACCAGTCTGCCCGCCCCGCCCCGTCATCTCTTCCCGCGCACGAAAACTGCGCCGAACCCGCCCAAAAGCGGGAACCTCATCCTCTATGCAGACGGCCATATACGAATCTTAGGTCTGGACGGAACCTCGGACGACATCTCGAAAATGAACATGAGGAGAGCGCTGTTCTCCCCCAGGCAAAAAACGAAATGAGTCGGAGGGACCGAGCCTCCAACTCCTTTCGTTCCCGCCTATCGGCCTGGGACGGAAGTCCCCGGGCTGGCGATGTGACCGCCAGCTAGCGCGCGGATGCAGGCGGGAGAGCCAGGACATCGTCCGGCAGTCCGCTGGCCCTCAGCTCCGCTTTCGTAAGCAGTTCGAGCGCCTGCCGGACCGCAGGCGTCGCATGTCCTTTTGCCATCGCATCGCGCAGGTCGTTCGCTGCCGCATGGATGTCCGGGACAGCCGCCAGTGCGACCCCTTCCTGATACTCCCTCAGCGCCTGAGTCCACTGGTCACGCGCAGCGTAGGCCAAGCCGATGTTAAACCGAACGTAGGCCTGCTTGGGATCCAGCGTCAGAGCCTTTCGGCCGCTGGTCACCGACTCGTCCATCAGCCCCTCTTCGTACTGCGACCATCCGAGATTACCCCAGAGAGAAGCGCTGTTGGGAGCTGCGGCGAGGGCGAGCCGGTACTCACCGATAGCGCTGAGATGTTTGCCTTCCGCGTCGAGTATCTGCGCGAGAGTAGAGTGGGCATCCGGACTCTGCGGGTTCAGGGCGATCAGGTCGCGCGGGATTTTTTCGGCTTCCGGAAACCGTTTCAAGCCTGAGAGCGCCGAGGCGCGGCCCAGCATACCGCCCATGTTTTTGGGATCGATTCGCAGAGCCGCGTCGTACTCTTCCAGGGCTTCGGCATGCCGATTCTCCTGCTCGTTCAGATCTCCCAGGCGGGCGTGTACGTCCGGGCTGTCCGGCGCGAAGCCCAGCGCCTCCAGCAGCGAACGGCGCGCAGGCAGATACGCTTTTTCCTGCAGGTAGGTATCGGCGACCGCCAGGCGAAAGCGAAGGTCCGAAGGAGACAGTTCCAGCGCGCGGTCGAAACTGGCGCGGGCGACAGCATATTTGGTCTCATCCACTTCAGCCAGGCCAAGATAGTAGAGAAACTCCGGCTCTTTGGGGCTGAGATCGACCGCCGCCTGAAACGCCTGCGTGGCCGCAGGAAACTGCTTCAGCGCTGCGTAGGCACGGCCCATCAGTATGCGAGTCTGAATGCTTTTCGGATCCAGACCGATCGCCTGTTTGAGCAGGGGCACTGCATCCTGCCCTTTGCCCTGTTCGATCATGGCCTCTGCCTTCCGGTCCAGTTCCGCCACGGTCGGCACAGCCGGAGCCGCTGCCGTCCCCTGCCCTGGCGCAGGCGCCTTCGTGTCGATCGCCGTCCTGGGAGGCGCTGTTTTCGGCGGATCCTTTTTCTCCTGAGCCCCCGCAGCCTGTGTCCATAGTGTCAGCCCGATCGCCACGCCTGCGGCCGTTCTGCCGATCCATTCCAGCCTCATTTTATCACCTCTTCCCGCGCGAACGCTCTCCGACAAAAATCGATAGTCTCACGTATGGTAGCAGACCGCAAAGCCATCCGTCAAGCCGAACACCGGCAGGAAAGAGGAGGCAATTCGCAGAATATAGGCACCATGAAATCACTATCCGCACGTATCTTTCTGACCTCCCTCTGTCTTCCGGCGCTCATGACAGTTCTGTGCCTTGGGGCCGCGTCCCGATGCCTTGCGGACGACACCGGCAAAGGCACCGATTCCACGCTCGTGGAACGGATCGATGCCCTCCTGGCCGATAAGACACTGCAGACAGGCTTTCAGGGCCTCCTTATCCAGTCGCTGAAGGATCATACCGTACTCTACGAGCGCAACGCGGACAAGGTGTTTCTGCCTGCCTCGAACAACAAGCTGCTTACCTCCGGTGCGGCGCTCTCCCTGCTGGGTCCCGATTTCGTCTACACCACCAAGGTCGTCGCAGCCGCTGCGCCGGACAGCAGAGGCGTGCTGCACAGCGATCTCACTCTCGTCGGTTCCGGCGATCCGGTCCTCTCGGCCGCCGACCTCACAGCCCTTGCTCACACCTTGAAAGCCGCTGGCATCAAGAGGATCGAAGGCGCTGT
>JAYTGR010000234.1:0-2226 GCA_043733205.1 Chthonomonadaceae bacterium | reverse complement strand
ATGCGCGGGTGTTTGCGGCGCAGGAGGAGCTGCTGCGCTCGTTCCCGTCCACGGCTCAGGCGATGCTGCCGGAGGGGACTCCGCCGCAGCCGGGGCAGATGGTCCGGCAGCCGGATCTGGCATGGACCCTGCGGCAGATCGCGGAGGGCGGACGGGATGCTTTCTACCTCGGCCCGGTCGCGGAGCGTATCCTGCGCTATAGTGCGGAGAGCGGCGGACTGTTTGCGGCCGCCGATTTCGCGGCGCACAAAACACAGATCGGCGATCCGATCAAAACCACCTATCGCGGCTATACGGTGCATGGACAGCCGCCGGTCTCGCAGGGCCATATCCTGCTGCAGATGCTGAATCTGGTCGAGGGCTTCGATCTGGGCGCGATGGGGCACAACAGCACAAACAGCATCCACTATCAGGCCGAGGCCAAAAAACTGGCCTTTGCCGACCGCGCGGCCTATCTCGGCGATCCGGATTTCGTGGAGGTTCCGCTCGATATGCTGCTCTCCAAGCCCTATGCCGCGCAGCGCCGGCGGCTCATTCAGCCCCTGAAAGCGGCAGCCCATGTCGAGGCGGGCACGATCGACCACGATACGACCTACTTCTGTGTGGCGGATGCCGAGGGCAATGCCATCAGTTTCATTCAGAGCGTTTTCTGGGGATTCGGATGTGCCGAGGTGGCTGCAGGCACAGGCGTCCTCTTCAATAACCGCATGACCGGCTTCTCGCTGGACCCGAGCAGCCCGAACGTTCTCGCCCCAGGCAAGCGCACGGCCCACACGCTCAACGCCTATCTGATCACGCAGGAGGCGGTCGTGGAGGGAGGGGAGACACAGGAGAGACTGGCGTTTGTCGGGGGGACGCCGGGCGGGGATGTCCAGGTGCAGAGCAGTCTGCAGGTGATCTGCAATCTGATCGATTTCGGGCTGAATCCGCAGGAGGCGGTCGAAGCGCCGAGGTGGCAGCACGGCGGCGCGGTGGGCGCCGCAGACGAGCCGACCGCAGGGCAGCTCGCCATCGAGAACCGGGTCGCGCTCGATGTGGTGGTGGAACTGGAGAAACGGGGACATAAAATAGACGCGCTCGGCCCCTGGGCACACAGCAGCGCCTATCAGGTGATCGCTGTGCATCCGGAGACCGGCGCGTTTATGGCTGGGTCGGATCCGCGCTGCGACGGACACGCGGCAGGTTTCTAACGCGTGTTCGCGGCAGTGCGAGGCGCAGACACAGCGGGCTCGACGCGGCGAAAGCGGCGGCGGTAGCGCACGACGCGATTGCCTTCGGGCAGCTCGTCGCGTTCGCGGATCTGCACAACGGCGCCCGTATCCATATCGAGGTAGACACCGGGTTCGACGACTTCGCCGGACCCGTACTCCTGCGATTTGATAGCCAGGATGGTCTGCATGGTCAGGTTCTCCTCACGGCCCGGATGGGGCCGTACTCGTTGGAAAGCGCATTCCCGGACGGTTTGAACCGGTGAAGCAGCTTCGTCCTACACAGGTATTATACCTTCTCAGGTGCGAAAAAAGTTGCATTTTCGGCGTTAATTGCGAACTGTGACATAAACAGCTTGCGAAAGCATAGAATTGCAAGCAGAAGAGCGGGGATTGCCGGAACTCCCGGCAGGGCGGGGCGTAATGTGTTATAATGGGCGCAGCCGAGCGGCCTGAGTGAACAGGAGTGTAACGAGACGATGGCGGAAAAGAACAGTGTGCCGATGCAGCCCGTAAAAATCGGCAGTGCGCAGATCCATTTGCAGAACGTGGAACTGCGCAGGGACGTCGTGGTGGACGAGGTGCATCTGGAAGGCGGAGAGGTTCTGCTGGAATCTCCGTCTGCGAACAGCGCGGGCGGTATTCGGACCGGTGAGACTCGCTTTCGGGCCGTTATCTCAGAGCTGAACGTCAATCGGCTGCTGGTGAACAATGTTCCTGAAGACGCGCCGGTGCGCAATCTGAAGGTCGCGTTCCTGTCTGGGAAAGCGCATATCTCCGGCAACTATATCAAAATGATGTCGCTGCCCTTTACCGTGGACGCCGTGCCGCGCATTCAGAATGGGACGCGCATCCTGCTCGAATTTCAGACCGCCAGTGCAGGCGGAATGTTTACGCTGCCGCAGTCGGTCGTCGAGACGATGCAGACGATTATCAACGACAAACTGGATTTCGATCTGGCCCAGGCCACTATTCCGATCTGGCTCGACACGCTCGTGTGTGAACCGGGCCGCCTGAC
>JAYTGR010000233.1:0-6356 GCA_043733205.1 Chthonomonadaceae bacterium | reverse complement strand
AGCGTTTTTCTACGGCGCGGGCGCGACATCCGGCCTGATCGGCCCGGAAGCCTGGGAGCGCGGCATCGTCGTGACAAGCGCCTCCAGCGCCAATGCCGCTCCGATGTCGTCTCGCTGCACACGCCCTGGCTGCCTGAAACCGAGCGCCTGATTCGCGGCCGGCATCTCCGTGCCATGAAGCCGAACGCGACCCTGATCAATACGGCGCGTGGGGCCATCATCGCGGAAGAGGAGATGATCGAAGTGCTTACCGACACGCCCCGATCTGACCGCTCTGCTCGACGTCACCCATCCCGAGCCGACTGCCTCCGATTCGGCTCTCTGGCGGCTCGACAATGTGTTTCTGACCCCGCATATCGCGGGATCGCTCGATACGGAGTGCCGGCGCCTGGGCCGGTTCATGGCGGAGGAGCTGCGCCGCTACTGTCAGGGCGAACCGCTGCTCGGCGCCGTCCGACCGGAAAACGCCCAGCATACCGCCCATCGGGTGCGATGAACCTCCCCGCAGGCGGAGAGGGAGGAACCCCACCCCGGCCCTGCACTTACAAGGAAGCCCTTCGGGCACTCCAAATACTTCGCTTCCGCGCGAAGTATTTCGCAAGGGGAGGAAGTTTTCTGGAAGGCCCCCTCCTTACAAAAGCCAAATGGCGGGCAGGTGCCCTGGCACAGCCAGGAGCAGGAAGAGCAGCTCGAGCCCAGCGGACTCACCTACACCGTTCCCGACTGGATCGACCAGGGTCTTGCCTGGAACACCCACGGCTATCCCGGCGATCTGCATCAGGCTCTGGCAGGCGAAAAACAGCCTATCGCCAAAATCCCCGCAGGCGTCAGGTTCAAACCGGGGGATGAAAACTCGTTTGCGGGCAAGGCGGAGTTCTATGTCTGCCGGTATGGCGACTATCTGATCGGCATGAACTGCACCTCCGACAAGACTTACACTCTCAACGCGCCTGCCGGCATGACGCACGCTCCCGAACTCGTTTCCGGCAAAACTGCAGCTCTGCCGAAAGGCGCTCTCGCCGTCAAACCGATGTCCACAGTCGTGCTCTACCTCGGACACTCACAGCAGGCTATGGCGAAGTAAGGAGAAACAGATGGACCGACGGGATTTTTTAATGGCCGGGGCAGGGATAGCAGCCGCGCTGGGAACGGCAGACAACGGGATCGAAATGACTGAGCGCGCTCCGACGTCTGCCGAAAACGGCGGCACACAGGCGCGCAGCCCCAGCGCCCATGAGGCAGCATTGGCGCTCTGGTACGACCGGCCTGCAGCGGAGTGGCTGCAGGCGCTGCCGATCGGGAACGGACGTCTGGCCGCGATGGTGTATGGCGGAACGGATAAAGAGACGCTGCAGCTCAATGAGGGCACACTCTGGGCGGGAGGCCCGCACGACTACGACAGCCCCGAAGCCCTGGCCGCGCTGCCGCAGATCCGACAGCTGGTCTTTGCCGGCGAATTGAAGCAGGCGCAGGATCTGGTGAACGCGCATTTCATGGGCCGCCCCGCAGGGCAGGCGCCGTATCAGACGGTGGGCAGCCTGGAACTCGATTTCGATGCGCCTGGCACGGTGACCGACTATCGGCGGCAGCTCGATCTGGACACGGCGCTCCATACGGTCTCCTGCACTGCGGACGGCGTACACTATGTGCGGGAAACGTTTGCGAGCGCACCGGATCAGGTCATCGTGATGCGGATGACGGCGGACCGTCCGGGCAAAATCTCCTTTACTCTGCGCTATGCCAGTCCGCAGAAGGTGAACATAGGGAAGTCCGGCGCTGGAACCCTGATGCTGGAAGGGCACGGCAGTGAAGCGCATGAAAAGGCCGATACGGTAAAATTTCAGGCACTGGCACGCGTGCAGCCGGAAGGAGGGCAGATCGCAGAAGAGGCGGGCAGCCTGCGGGTGACCGGTGCGAATGCCGTGACGCTTCTGATCTCTGTCGGCAGCAGTTATCGGAGCTATCAAGACATCGGAGGCGATGCGGCGCAGGAGGCGCAGAAACCTCTGACGAAAGCGGCAGGCAAGCCTTACAAGGCGCTGCGACAGGCGCATCTGGCCGACTATCAGCCCCGCTTCCGGCGCTTTGCGCTGCATCTGGGCACCTCTCCGCTCTCCCAGCGCGCGACCGATGCGCGCATCCGCACCTTTGCCCAGGATCAGGATCCCGCTCTGGCCGCGCTCTACTGTCAGTATGGCCGCTATCTTCTGCTCTCCTGCTCCCGTCCCGGCGGACAGGCGGCGACGCTGCAGGGGCTCTGGAACGACAGCCTGAATCCGCCCTGGGGATCGAAATATACGGTCAACATCAACACGGAGATGAACTACTGGCCTGCGGGACCGGCCAACCTGCTGGAGTGCTATGCGCCGCTGTTCGACATGCTGGCGGATCTTGCCGAGACGGGCGCACGGACGGCACGGACGCAGTATGGCGCGGGAGGGTGGGTCTGCCACCACAACACGAACGGCTGGCGCGGCACCGCTCCGGTCGATGGCGCGTTCTGGGGGATGTGGCCGATGGGCGGGGCTTGGCTGTGCAAAAGCTGCTGGGATCACTACGAGTACACAGGCGACAAAAAGGCGCTGGAACGGCACTATCCGATCCTGAAAGGCGCGGCGCAGTTTTTTCTGGAGACGCTGGTGGAAGAGCCGGCCCATCGCCATCTCGTCACCTGCCCTTCCATCTCGCCGGAAAATGCCCACCATCCCGATGTCAGCCTCTGTGCCGGACCGACCATGGACACGCAGATCCTGCGCGACCTCCTCGAATCCTGTGTGCAGGCCGCCGTCCTTTTAGACAGAGATGCAGAGTTCCGGGAGCGTATCAAGCAGACGCTGGCGCGACTCGCACCAATGAAAGTCGGCGCGCAGGGGCAGCTGCAGGAGTGGCTGGAAGACTGGGACGGGCAGGCTCCCGAGCAGCAGCATCGGCATGTATCGCATCTCTACGGCCTCTATCCCAGCAGTCAGATCACGCGCCGAAAGACGCCGAACCTGTTTGCCGCCGCCCGCAGAACTCTGGATATTCGGGGAGATGAGAGCACGGGCTGGGCCATGGCATGGCGCATCAATCTCTGGGCGCGCCTGGAGGACGGCGATCATGCCTACCGCCTGATAACAGGCCTGCTGACTCCTGCCCGAACCGCGCCCAATATGTTCGACCTGCATCCGCCCTTTCAGATCGACGGCAACTTCGGCGGCGCGTCCGGCATTCTGGAGATGCTTCTGCAGTCGCACAGCGCCGAGCTGCACCTGCTGCCTGCCCTGCCCTCCGCCTGGCCTGCGGGCGAAGTGCATGGCCTCCTCGCACGCGGAGGCTTCGAAGTGGAGTTAGAGTGGGCAGCGGGGCAGCTGAAAGAGGCGCGCATCGTCTCCCGGCTGGGCGGACCCTGTACGGTGCGCCTGAAGGAGCAGACCCAGACCTTCCAAACGCGCGCAGGAGGCCGGTATCGCCTGGATGCTGTGCTTACCCTTTCCTGAGAAACCTCATGCCGGACCTTCCATATTGCTGCGCAGATCGCCGGAGATTCCAACGGGGGATTTCTGTGGCAGAACGGCCGGATGCAGGCGCTGTGTGCCAGAAACAGTCAGGCTTTCGGGATCAATAACCGCGGAGCAGTCGTGGGCAATGCAGGCGGAGAGGCCTTCTATTGGAAAGACGGCAAACTCCGGCTTCTAGGCACATTCCCGGACGGCGGAGGAACCCGGGCGCTTGGGATCAACGATCACGATCAGGTGGTGGGAATGACCTGCGCGGGCACCGACAGCTTCGGGCAGTCATTCCTCTGGGAACAGGGCAAATTTCGGTCCCTGGGAACGCTGCCTTCCGGCCATTGGAGCCGCGCCTGCAGCATCAACAACTAGGCGTCAAAAGCGGCCTCTGCAAGCGTACAGACAAGCTCTCAGCACGCGATTTTACCGGAAACTAAAGGTAAATCCGATCTGAAAAATTCTGCTTCAGCCTCGGGGAATCAGACGTGCACCGAATGCGACGGCTCCCGGTGAACTGCCGACAAAGGTGCGCGGCACGATGCCGGTGCGCGCAGTATAGGCGGCGCAGACCTCGCGCAGCGCCTCCTCCGCCTCCGGCACATCGAGGCAGAGCACCGCGACCGTTCCCCCAGAGCCTCCGCCCGTGATCTTGGCCCCATAAAGACCCCGCTCCGGCCCGCGTTCACGCACCAGATCGACCAGAATATCCGTCTCCGGTGAGCCGAGGTCCAGACGGTCGCCGTACGAAGCGTGCGCCAGATACATCAATCGGCCCGCCTCGATCAGCACCGGCTCGTCCAGCACGGCCTGGCCATGCACTGCCAGGCTCTCCTCGTGGCGGATGACAGCGATCTGCAGCAGGGCGAACAGATGCTTGACGCGCTCGTTCTCCAGGATCGGATGCTCGGCGCAGGCACGCGGGCGGTACGTCTCCGAGAGATCGACGCGGGTGACCAGATCGGGCAGACGGCCGTAGAGTTCGTGATACTCCGCGCCGGTGAGTGTCTCCGGGATCAGGTCGCGATAGGCCAGGAACTCGTCCGGACTCATGCTGCACAGATAGTTGTCCAGCAGTTTGCCGCCGCTCTCCAGCTGGATGATCTTCAGACCCATGAAGGCGCCGACGCGGGCGCGCGTGTAAGCCGAGCCGCCAATGGAGTGCTTGACGCCGGAATCGATCCCGACGAAGCGCCAGCCGGGCGGGATCGGATGCGTGCCCATGAGGTCGTGCGGCTGACAGCGCAGAACGGTCAGTGCGCTGGCCTCTCCGAGCGCCACCGTCACCTGATCCATGATGCCGCAGGGCGCGCCGACAATCGCGTTCTCGACCCGCTGACACCACGCCGCCAGCGTCAGATCGCTGGGCTGTACGCCCGACGCTTCGCTGAGCGCCAGCATGGTCGCCACCTCGATGGCGGCGGAAGAGGAGACCCCCGCGCCGCTCGGCACCTCGCTCTTGAGCAGAATGTTCGCGCCCTGCTCCCCGAGCCGCTCATCGACACGGCCCTGCGAGACCTTACTGTAGGCGGCAAGCAGGACATAGTAACAGCCCGCAAGGTAGGCTGCCCAGCGCGTAGAAGGCTCGGAAGTCAGACGCGCCCTGACCTCCTCGATAGGCCGTACGCGATTGTCGCTGTCGATGAGGTCGTCGAGAGACAGGGTGGCATCTGGTGTCAGGCCGGCGCTCTCCGGTCCGACCGTGCGAATACGGACCTCCCGGTCTTCGCGCCACTGCCAGGCGACACAGGCCGCCTCGGACAGCGGCAGCTCCATCACGATGCTCCCGGAATAGTCGGCGACGCCGCCCATCACATCGAGCCGGCCCGGCGCTCTCGCGCCTGCAATCGGTCCGGTAGCATCGAAGAAAGCGGCTTCCCTGCGGACCAGCGCCTCGAACTCCAGCCACTGCATCTCCGCATTCGGCGGCGCGACGAACAGCTTTTCACCCTCGCTCATAGACATCCTTTACTTTAAATGACCCGGAAAACCAGATCCTGTCTGCTCCCGGCACACAGGCCTGCGGCCAAAATCTCTTTGAACCCGACGATCAAAACCCGCCCAGGAACGATACACCAGGACGGGCCGCAATGCCTCGCTATGATAGCCCGAAATTACCGTTCTGTCAATGCGCTGTCGGAGGCGTCGGCATGGTTCATAGAGGCAGCAGATAAAAATCGTATCGTCCCAGGTTTTTCGCTGCAGAGAGCCTGCAAACCGGACCGGTGTCCGCGAAGGCGGACAATCAGCGCGAAGCGCGCTAGCAAAGGAGTTCACTCCATCGCCATGTGAAGGAGGGGCCTATGTTTTCTAAAGACGCAAAGACAGCGGCGCCGGTAAAATACCAGCGCCGCTGTGGTGTTATGCGGTCAGGCTTCAGGTGAGGAAGCCCGGTCCTGGAGACTAGAGAGCGGGAGGCGGGGGAGCGCCAGCGGCTCCACCCGGGGCACGACGACCGCCGCCGGCACCGCCGAATTGCGGCTGGGGATGATCTTTGAGGTAGGCTTCCAGCGTAGCTTTCTGGCTGGTCGTCAGAACCGCTATGATCTTATCGTGGGTAGCTTTCCGCATATCCGTCATCGCCTGACGCATCGCCGCCGGATCGCCGCCCGCCTGCTGGGCTTCCTGGCGCTTGGCCGCCATCTCTTTCTGACTGTCGTCAGCGATGGTGGCGATCTTGGTGTGCTCATCTTCGGTCAGTTTCAGGTCGGGCAGAATTTCGACGGGAATGCCGACCCCACGATAGGCCTGCAGGTCTTTGTTCATGGTGTCGACCGCTTTGGTCTGATCGTCGGTGAAAACCGCCTTAATGTCCGCGTCCGCTTTGGTGGAGACGGCCCGGCTCTTCTGCCGCATATCCTGGGCAGT
>JAYTGR010000232.1:0-6357 GCA_043733205.1 Chthonomonadaceae bacterium | reverse complement strand
TCGTACTGCTGCTGCCGGTAGCGGCAGCTGCCGAGGCTGAGAGCGGCCCGATAGCGCTGCGGGTCGGTGGCGGGCAGACGATTCAGCGCCGACTCCAGCCGGGCAGCCGCTGCGCTGTAGTCCTTCTGCTCCAAAAGCGCCTGAATCAGCCCGTCTTCCGCCTCGGCGCGGGCATCTGCCGCATTTTTCGAGCCGTCGTCGCTGAGCAGGCGCTCGAAGTCGGATCGGGCATCCCCATAGCGTTTGGCTTCCAGGTCGATCTGTCCGAGCATCAGCATGGCCTGGGTGCGGTCAGGCGTCTTCCGATTCTTATTGATATAGTCCCGAAAGCGATCCCGGGCAACATCTTTGCGCTCCAGACGCAGGGCGGAGAGGCCAGCACCGTAGTACGAAGCGTCGGCAAACTCACTGCGCCCATAGTCGCGAAACACCTTCTCGTAGGCGTCCTGCGCCTGCTGGTACTTTTTCAGGCTGAAGTCGGACTGTGCCAGCCAGAACCAGGCGTACCCGGCCTGCTCCGGGCGCAGATTCGTCTTCGTGACGGCCTCCAGCGCGGGAGCCGCTTTGTCGTACTGTTTGGCGTAGTAGGCCGCCTCACCGAGTCCGAGCTGCGCGAGCGGCAGAATCGCGGGATCTTTCCCTGCGATCGCCTTTTCGTAGGCCGGAACCGCCTGCGTATACTGTTTGAGCTCGGCACGGCACCGGCCCAGCACGAAGGCGGCGGTCGGAGCTTTGGGGTGTTTCGGATTGTCCGCCAGGAAGGCGTCCAGTTTCTGCGCGGCTTCCGCATATTTCTTCGCGTCGAAGAGGGCAGAAGCGGCCGCGAGCTGCTCGTCGGGCGGTTCGGCGCGGACGACGGCCGCCGAAAGGCAGACAGATCCGGCCATCACGAGGATCGCCAATTTGTGCATATCTCCAGGTCTCCTCATCACAGTATGTTTACCAGCTGCCAGCGCGTCGATGTGCACAGCGTAAAATGCACCTTATATGCGGCTTAGACACGAAAACAGGGAGTGTGTTGCCAGGAATATCGCCCTCCAGTAACGAACCTGCAGGGAGATGGTTTCCGCCGGCAGACTCTGCAGGCTGTCGAAACCGCAGGACACAGCCGGATCCGGGCGTTCACGGCGTGCTAATCAGAGAGACGCAGCCAGAGCGAACGTGTGACGACGCTCCGCAAAATCAGAAAAGAGGTGCGACAGTGCAGCGTATCGGTTCCTGTTTGACGACGATCACGATGTGCGGTTTCGGTCTGCTGGCGATGGCAGCGTACGGGCAGACCGCCCCGAAAGAGGTTCCCAAGCCGAAATTCCAGGGCGACTTTTTCGGCGAAATGCCGCGCGCCTTCTGCACCCTCCAGAAGATCGACCTGAAACGCAAAGTCCTGACGATCAAACAGGACGGCAGCGGCACGATCCGCGAGGTGCCCATCCGAGACGACACGGAGATCCATTTTCGCGACTCCTGGGGCGAACTCAGCGACTATTTCCCCGGACAGCACGTCATGCTGTTCCTCTATATCGACGACGACAAGCAGTGGACCTATCCGCGCGCCGTGCAGGACGAGATCCATGTCTCGGCACGGCACGGCTGGTTTGCAAAGGTCGTCAGGATCGATACGGCCCGGCGCACGATCTCCACGCAGCGCGCAGAGAAAAACAGCAAGGGCGAAACGACCAGAACGATCGACAAAGAGTTCGCCTACTTCCCGGACGTAAAGGTTTGGAAAGGGGAGCGCCCAGGGGGGATCGAGACACTGCAGGCTGGCGACGAAGTCATCCAGCAGCTGGTGGAGAAGGAGGGCCTGTCGGCAGCCACCGAAATCTTCGACCGCAAGGGCGACGATGCGGTGCGTGTGCTGCAGGATGCGCGTCATCACGCGGATCAGGATCGCCTGGGCCTGCCCGCCTACATCAACGATCTCGACCCGATTTCCGGTTCGGTCGTCATCTCCGTCGCCTGGAGCGGATCCGACCGGGCGAAATCCCTCAAACCCGGCGATGCGATCGCTCTCACCCCCACAGACGGCTCCAAACCGTTCTCCGCCCTCGTCGGCGAGCAGCAGAGCGCAGACAGCCGCCAGCGTATCCAGCTGATCGCCAATGCCCGTGTCGTCAGCCGCCTCGCCTACGGCCAGTCGCTCCGCCTGTTCCTGCCCGGAACCGGCCCCGCCCTTCCCACAGGCCGAGCCGGTATCCCGGACCCATCCAAGTAGGCAGTCAGGCGATGATCTGCGTGATCGCTGCCTGATCGAGGGTCTCCAGGCGCGGGCCGAGTTTCGCTACGACCTGGGCGGCGAGGTAGCCTGCCAGGTTCCCGGTTTTCTCCAGGGGCAGACCGTGGGTGAGGCCATACAGCAGGCCGGCGGCGTACATATCGCCTGCGCCGGTGGTGTCTACCGGCGTCACCTTGAACGGGGCGATCTCGACCAGTTGGTCGCCCCGGCGCAGCAGCGAGCCGTCGCCGCCCATCGTCACGGCGGCGAGTTCGCACCAGGGGGCCATCGCGCGGATCGCATCGTGTGGATTGTCGGTATCGGTCAGCGCCATTGCCTCTTCATGATTGCCGATGACCAGATCGACGTGCTCCTTTACGATCTGCAGGAAGTCGGCTTTGTGACGATTCACGCAGAACGGGTCCGAAAGGCTGAGTGCGACTTTGACGCCGGCGGCTTTCGCGGCATGCATGGCTTTGAGCACGGCCGCTTTCTGCGTGTCGGTGTCCCACAGATAGCCCGTTACATAGAGATATTTACTCTGGCCGATGAGGTCCGCCTGCACATCCTCCGGCCCAAGTTCGCGGCAGATTCCCAGATAGGTGCAGAGGGTGCGCTCGGCGTCCGGCGAAACGAGCACCAGACAGATCCCTGTCGTGCCCTCCCCGGCCGCAGTATTGACCTGCACGCCTCTCTCTTTCAATTTATCGGCGTAGAGGTCGCCATGCTCGTCGCTGCCGATCTTGCCGGTGTAGCAGGCGCTGCCGCCCAGCATGGCGATGCCGATCATGGTGTTCGCCCCGGATCCACCGGATTCCGTATTGACGATATGCGTATAGATGCGGGCGACCATCTCTTTCTGCTGTGCTTCCTCAATCAGGAACATTCCGCCTTTGGCGACGCCCAGTTCCGCCAGCAGGGTATCAGGCACTTCCGCCTGAATATCGTAGAGTGGGTTGCACATCCCAAAAACATCGAAGCTCATTCCGACCCCTTTCCAACTCTCCACACGCTGTAGGTGCTGTCACCTCGGACTATTATAGCCTATAGGAGCGATTTCACCAAACCTTAACCTCCTCTTAACTTGACCTTAACATATTGCTGTCATTCTATTCAAGCAGTCGCCGCGCGGAGTTAAGGGACTGCGGCGTACCCGAACAGACGGCATTATAAAAGCCGCATCCACCTGGTAGTTATCATTTTCCGCTTCTGCTGGTGTTTTGTAAAGGAGAATTCTAGTGACTTTAGCTCGCCGAACCCGGACCGGGTTCACCCTTATCGAACTGCTTGTCGTCATTGCGATCATCGCGATTCTGGCAGCGATCCTTTTCCCTGTTTTCGCCCAGGCCCGCGGCAAAGCCCGTCAGATCGCCTGTATTTCCAATCTCAAGCAGCTGGGAACTGCCACCGCCATGTATGTCCAGGACTATGACGAGCAGTTCTATCCGCACCGTTTCAACTGCCCTGGCCCCGGCGCAAGCAGCACCTGCCCGCAGTATGTCGGCAATTCGGATGCCGCTAAATTTTCCGGGGGTTCCGAGCAGCGCTACTACTGGATTTTCATGCTCCAGCCTTATGTCAAAAACTATCAGGTGTTCGCCTGCCCCAGCAACCCGAGCGCGTTTACGCCCGTTTCCGGTCCCTCGCCAGTCTGCAGCGCCGCTGGATGCGCGGGAACCGCATATGGCGGAGAGAACAGCTACGGCCATAACGATATGTACCTGAGCCCGGCAGGCGCGTTCGCCGGTGCGAATGGACAGCCTTCGACTATCGCGCTCGCAGGGGTTCCGCGCGTCTCCTCGACCATCATCATCACGGATGCGAGCTACTACGGCGTCGCGTTCGACGCGGGCAACGCCAGCGGTATGCAGGCGACAGCCAATTGTGTCGATGGCACCGACTGCACCGTGGAACTGAATTTCGCGAACGGTCAGGGCGGACAGTACAAAAACTACTGGATGAATATCGGCAACGCCAACTGGAGCTATAGCGGAGGCTCGTTAACTCCCGCGCAGGCTATTCCGATGGGGAAAGCCCGCCACAGCGAGCAGGTCAATGTCCAGTTCGTGGACGGTCATGCGAAATCGATCGCGTACAACCGCGTTGTCGGCGACGTCTGTCTCTGGACGACCGACCAGGACGGCGCACACCCGAAGTGCAACTAGTTCCGCTCGAAGCCGCTTCCGTTCGCACTCGATGAAGAGTGTGAACGGGTGCGGAGAGCAGGTCTTCAGGCTGTGCATACAAGAGAGGTTCCTCGTGGACCTCTCTTGTATGCGTCTTTTTCTGCGTTTAATGCGTTTGAGACACGAAGAAATACAGGAGACGCAGGGGGTTGTGCTGGGATTGGGCACCCCTTCCCTGTGAGCGGAGCGAACGTATCAGGGAAGGGGCCGGGGGTTTGGCCCCACTATCGGGCGAGCAGAGGCATCTCGGGCTCAGCGGGTGCCGGAAGCGTGGCCGGAGGCTGTGGCGCAGGCGCCAGGCGGACATTCTGGACGGGAACGGTGTTGGTGAGGCTGCGGGTGAGGAGCCCGAATCCGAGGGCGCCGACAGCGCCGCCGAGCATGCCGCCCTGTCGTTTGCCGTAGAAAGCGATAACGCCTCCCGCTGCGCCGACGACCAGACGGGTGGCAGGCGACCAGTGCAGCGGCGCGCGGCGCTTGGACATGATGACGACTTCGCCCATGTCTCCGGGATCGGCGCCAGGCACCAGCGAGGCCAGCAGTTCGTTGCGCACCCCGACGACGCCCCGTGTACTGGTGACACAATGCAAAAGCGGGGAGACTTCGCCGACCAGGACGGAGCCGCCCAGAGTGACGACGCCGTAACGCGCGGAGACTCTGACTTTCGAAGGCTGCGCGATGACATGCCCTATGCGCGCCCGAACGCGCTCTACGACCCGCACATCGGTCGGGGACTCGACTGAAAAGAGCGACTGCAGCTCCGCGGCCAGACCGCCAGCCCTATTCGTGAGGTCACGCGAGGCCGCATCGACGGTTTTTCCAAGCTGGGTCGTTGTGTGGATCGCCTGATCGCGTACCTGTGCGCGCCGGCGGGCGCCGCGATCTGGATCGAAGAAATACATCAAGGCGGCGCCCACGCCGATGCCTTCGATAAAGGTCAATAGTCGCATTCTCGTGTCCTTTCGGTCTTCAAAAAGCGCCGTCCGCCTCCCCGCTCTGCGGTGCGCGCCGAACGGCTTCAGCTTCTACCGGAACGGACGCCGAACAGCTGTGGAAGGTTCCGAATCTTCTCCGGCGATTCGCGAAAACAGGGCCGCAATGCTAGGCACGAAACCGGGGAATGTGCTAAAATAGAGGCGTATTGAAATGCACTCGATGACTCACCCTGCTGTACTCGTGATGCGTCTGTGGGCGCAGAGCCAACGTACTTGCATGGGCGGATGCAACATTCGGAGTAGTGACAGCCTCGCTTGCCGAGACATACGCGACACCGAAGAGCCTCTGCCTCTTCTGAACCCCTCCGGGTTCATGCGCTCTGACACACACGGTATCGGCGGGGTGGTATTATTATAAAAGGGAAAGGAAGAGTAGCCTGTCTGGGGTACAACAACGATTCCTTCATTTTGGGGCCATAAGAAATTCATGTGCCGGTCCACAAGTCGTAGACAAGTTCCGGCGGAACCGTCTCCATGTCGAGAGGGAAGTGTCCGAACCGATTGATGTGTGGATGGAGATACGGACTGAGAGATGCCACCTCCTCGGCACTCAGTGGATACCCCTCGTTCTGGAGAGTATGCAACACCTGGCTGAGTGAAAAGACGTTGTGCAAGATGACGCAGTTGGCCGCCAGATGGTTGTACTTTATGATCTTCCTCTGCTCGTCGCGGTCATTGCTCAAGATCGTCCCATCGCCACCAAATGCCGTCCACTGCGCAAAACCGTTGAAGGACTCGCTCTTGTTGGTCGCCGCCTGGATCAGCGCCCGTAACTCCGCGCTGCCCAGGTATTTGAGTAGAAACTCCGTCCGCAGCACGCAACCCAATTCCCGAAATGCCTGGTATAGCCTGTTCTTCTTGCTGTAGGTGCCCAGCTTGCGCAGCAGCGTCGAAGGCGTGATCCGTCCGGCTTTAATCGACAGTGCCACCCGCAACATGTCGGGCAGGTGCGTCTTTATCA
>JAYTGR010000231.1:0-6358 GCA_043733205.1 Chthonomonadaceae bacterium | reverse complement strand
CATTTCTCCTCGCTGCTTCGAGAGACGCCGCAGTCTTTCCCTGGCCGCTAGGCGCTTCGAGACAAACGTTGACAAGTTCCTCTATTACAAAGGCAACTTGCTCCGCATTGAGGGCGCGGTGCGCTAAAAAATGTTTCACAGCATCCTGGAACGGTGTGGATTTCGTTTCATGAAGGAGCGCAGCGGCCAGACAAACGAAGAGAGCCGCTCGGTCTGCTTCAGAAACACCCTCCTGCGCGGCTTCCTGAATTAATTCTGCGCCAATAGGCGACGGCAGCTCTAGTGTGAGGCTCATATTCTAATCTCCTTCTCACCATATGCTTTTTCCCTAATCGAATTGAGGCAGAGGATCTGAATACAGTATAGCATAGCCGTATCGCACCGATAATCTTCGTTCCCGCGTGCCTGCTGCAAGAGAACCAAAGTTATGATCGGTAAACGCTCGCATGGCAGGCATTCTTTCTGCGAATTGGATGTTCTCATCCTCCTTCAGTGGGGCTTCGGGAGGGCGGCCTCCAGTCGATTGTCACTGCTGACGCCATAGCCAACGAACGATGCCTGGACTTTGCCATTCGGGTCGATGATGAACTGAGTCGGGAACGCGCTGACATGGTAGAGTCTCTTAGCGAAGCCTTTGCCGTCGATGCCGGAAGGGTCGAGCGCAAAGCGGAGGGCATCGAACTGTGGGTGCTTCGACAGCCAGGTTTGATACACCGGGTTTGTATCCCCGACGCTGATCGCCAGCACTACGACGTTCTGGTCTCTTCTCTGTCTGGCAAAGGCGTTCAGCCCCGGAAAAGTCTGCATGCAGGGGGCGCACCAGGTCGCCCAGAAGTCCAGAATCACCCATTTCCCGCGCAAGTCCGAGAGTTTCACGGAACTGCCCTGCGCGTCCTGGTCATGTCACCCTCCTTACACATGGACGACATCACAGCGGGAACCGTTGCGCGCTGCTTTGGCGCCCAGCGTGACTGAAGCGGCGGCGCGCCTGCCCGGC
Source organism: Chthonomonadaceae bacterium (assembly GCA_043733205.1). Lineage (GTDB taxonomy): Bacteria > Armatimonadota > Chthonomonadetes > Chthonomonadales > Chthonomonadaceae > JANXLO01. The sequence goes on along the minus strand of JAYTGR010000231.1, from coordinate 5,361 downwards.
GCCCCGGATGTGCGGCGGCTGGACCAGGTCTTTCTCCCCCTGTTTGAGAAAGAGTAGGGTACACTCATCGCAGCGGTTGACAGGGTGTCGGACCGCGCAAAATTCGTCCCCGCGTTCAGGCCCGAAAGGAGACTCTGATGTTATTTCCGCGCAGTCGTATGCGTTTCACTTCCGTATATCAGGGGAAGACCGAGCCGGAGGGCTGGATCGTGCTGGATCTGTCGGGAGCAGATCTGGAGGGTCTGAAGCATCTCTACCTGTCGATGGAAGATTTAGAAAACCTGAAAAAGGGCGGGGACAAAGCCTCCGACCGCCTCAAACAGGCGCGTTCGATGCTGGGAGGCGATTCGGAAAACGAGTAAATGCTCGCCTCCGATTTCTGAGGAGAAACTCATGGCAAAACTCAATGCACCACAGCGCTCGGCAAAGGAACAGTTCGACCGGCAGGCCGAACACTACGACAAGCAGTGGAGCAGCTGGTCCGAAGAGTCGCTGCGCTGGCTGCTGGAAAACGCCGAACCGCGCCCGGCCGACAGCGTGCTCGACATCGCGACGGGAACCGGCTTCACCGCCCTGGCTTTTGCGCCGCATGTCGCCCACGTCATCGGGCTGGACGTTTCCCCCGGCATGCTGAAGCAGGCCCAAAAACGTGCTTCTGAACAGGGCATCGCCAATGTCGAATTTCAGGAAGGCGCTGCAGAGCACCTGCCGTTTCCCGACGACAGTTTCGACCTCGTCACCTGCCGTATCGCCCCGCATCACTTTCTTTCGGTCATCAAGTTCGTGCATGAGGCCGCCCGCGTTCTCAAACCCGGAGGACGTTTGCTGCTCGCCGACACCTCCGTTCCTGACAGCGATCCGGAAGCGGATCACTGGCAGAACACCGTGGAGTTTCTGCGTGACCCCTCCCATGTCCGCAACTACACGCCGTCCGAATGGCGCGCTTTCCTGACCGACGCCGGCCTCATGATCGAGACCGCGAACTATTCCGGCGGCATTCCCATTACCCTGAACGACTGGCTGATCAAAGCAGGCTGTACCCCCGAACAGTCCATCGCCGTCCGCATAGAGTTCGCCGCCGCCACTCCAGCCATTACCGACACATACCAGATCTCATTCCTGCCCGACAACGACATCGCCTTTGCCTGGCGCCGTTTCGCAGTAAAAGCCTCCCTCCCGCCCCCATAAAAATGCTTTCTCCCCTTCCTGCATTCCTCTCTTCCTGCCTTCCTGCTCCGCATTTGCATTTAATTTCCTTTATTCATAGTCCCATCCTATCGTTCCTATTGAAACATCGTTTTGGACTTTCAGCGGTTCCTGAGATATAATCTAATCAGAGTATCGAGGAGGATCCACACCTATGCCGAAGACGATGTTTGAGAAGATATGGGACGCGCATGTCGTGCGGGAGGAGGCGGGGCAGCCTGCGCTGCTCTATATCGACCTGCATCTGGTCCACGAAGTCACCTCGCCGCAGGCGTTCGAGGGACTGCGCCTGACCGGGCGCAAAGTCCGCCGCCCCGACCTGACCGTCGCCACCATGGACCACAACGTCCCCACTACCGACCGTTCACTTCCGATCACCGACCAGATCGCCCTTAAGCAGATGCAGGCGCTGGCCGCCAACTGCGCCGAGTTCGGTATTACTTTGTACGACATTCATGACCGCCGCCAGGGAATCGTCCATGTGATCGGGCCGGAGCTTGGCATCACGCAGCCAGGACAGACCATCGTCTGCGGCGACAGCCACACCAGCACCCACGGTGCATTCGGCGCGCTCGCGTTCGGCATCGGAACCAGCGAAGTGGAGCATGTGCTCGCCACCCAGTGTCTGCCGCAGTCCAAGCCTAAGACTATGGAGATCCGTATCGACGGCGAACTCGGCCCCGGCGTCACCGCGAAGGATGTGATCCTCGCCATTATCGGTAAAATCGGCACCGATGGCGCGACCGGCTATGCTGTCGAATATACGGGTGAAGTCATCCGCGCGCTCAGCATGGAAGCCCGCATGACCATCTGCAACATGAGTATCGAAGCCGGAGCCCGCGCCGGAATGATCGCGCCCGACGAAAAGACGTTCGCCTATGTGAAAGGCCGTCCCTTTGCGCCCCAGGGCGCCGATTGGGATGCCGCTCTCGCCGAGTGGCAGCAGCTGCCGACCGATCCCGGCGCGGCATTCGACACCCTCATCGAACTCGATGCGGCCGACATCGCGCCCTATATCTCCTGGGGAACCAGCCCCGGCATGGTTCTGCCCATTACCGCCGTCGTGCCGGACCCTGCCGGCCTGGAGTCCGAATCCGACCGCCGGGCGGTGGTCCGGGCGCTGGAGTACATGGGCCTGACACCAGGCACGCCGCTCCAGGAACTGACCCTGGAGAAGGTTTTTATCGGCTCCTGCACCAACGGGCGCATCGAGGATCTGCGTGCCGCCGCCGCCGTGGCGCAGGGCCGCACCGTTCATCCTGCGGTTCACGCGATGGTCGTTCCCGGCTCCCATGCCGTGAAGGCGCAGGCTGAGGCCGAGGGGCTGGATGCGATCTTCCGCGCCGCCGGTTTCGACTGGCGCGAACCGGGATGCTCCATGTGTCTCGGCATGAACCCCGACATTCTGCAGCCCGGTCAGCGCTGCGCCTCCACGTCGAACCGCAACTTCGAGGGACGACAGGGCAAAGGCGGACGCACGCATCTTGTCAGCCCTCAGATGGCCGCCGCCGCCGCCATCGCAGGCCACTTTGTCGACATTCGCGACTGGAAATAGAGAGGCATTCATTCATGGAACCCTTTGTCCGCATCACGGGCGTGGCCGCCCCGCTCGACCGGGTCAACGTCGATACCGATCAGATCATTCCCAAGCAGTTCCTCAAGCGTATCGAGCGCACCGGCTTCGGGGAGTTTCTTTTCTTCGACTGGCGGTATCGGAACGACGGCAAAACGCCGGACCCCGATTTTGAACTCAATGCGCCCTCCGTGCAGGGGGCCACGGTGCTGCTCGCGGGGAAAAATTTCGGATGCGGCTCCTCCCGGGAGCATGCGCCCTGGGCGCTGAACGATTACGGCTTCCGCGCGCTGATCGCCCCTTCCTACGCCGACATCTTCTATAACAACTGCTTCAAAAACGGCATTCTGCCGGTGACACTGCCCGAAGAGACCGTCGATCTGCTTCTGGCGCGCGCCAGAGCGACTCCGGGCTATCGCATGACCGTCGATCTGGAAACCCAGACCGTCCACGACGAGCAGGGATTTTCTATGCACTTCGAGGTTGATGCGTTCCGCCGTCACTGCCTCCTGAATGGTCTCGACGACATCGGGCTTACCCTGCAGCATGCCGACGCCATCACGGCCTACGAGGCCGCTCGCCCAGGCTGGAAACGCGGCGTCGCAGCCTGAGTCACGCACTGGAAATAACGACTGCCAGGGAGAACTCGGTCCTGTATTCTCCCTGGCAGAACTCCTTGTGCGGCGCCTTGGTACGCTCTTCTGCAATTTTTTACCCCTGCCAAATCCAATTCCGCCCTTCCCTGCACTAATAGTATGACATTCAGTTATGGGGCGCTAATCGGTTCGATGTCCACTCCACCATTATGCGGTGGTACAGACTTCGATGACGCGAGCCGAACTCGTTGTTCACGGGACTGTTCCTATATTAGGGTCCCTTCCTATCTTCGCAACTCTATGTGACCAACCCTGACGCGTATTTGCGTCGGTGATAATCCGGGGTCGGTGTTCACCGGGGAAGGTCTGCGCTGTCCTTTCGTCGTAGGACTGTTCGGAGCACGACGCACACCAGCATATTGGCCGCAGAACCGAGGAATTCCGGCTTCTGCGGTCTTTTTTTACTTTTCGTCCGGTTCAGGAAACCTTTGGCACTTCAGAGTCGTCTACCTACATACAAGTTGTGGTACAATGTCTTCTATTGACATGAGCCTGGCACGCTGCTTGTTGATCTCGTTTTTACAATGACTGTAAATTACCGCGACGCCTGCGGGACTTGATGTCCTGTTTTGATTCGGAAACGCATACTGACGGAGTTTGATTCCGACAGATTGTCATGCGATCAAATGCTGCCCGATGGCGGGCACTCTGAGGATAAACGGAACGACAGACAGGTCTCAAGCTGCGGCGAGGTTCGGTAACTTCTCCGATAGGATGTCTTCTACTTTTCTCTCCATCCACTCAGTTCTTCTGTTGTCCGTTTTCTTCTCCATACGGTGCGCGTATGCCTGCACAGCTGGCGAGCGCGTTTCATCATCTCTTATTCATCTCAGGAGGATGCTCTATGTCCCGACGTAAAACCGACGGTTTTACCCTCATCGAACTGCTCGTCGTTATAGCGATCATCGCGATTCTGGCCGCTATTCTCTTCCCTGTTTTCGCACAGGCCCGTGAAAAGGCGCGCGCTACGTCCTGCATCTCCAACCAGAAGCAGATCGGCACGTCTTTCCTCATGTATACGCAGGACTACGATGAGACCTTCCCGCTTGCTACGCCTGCTCCCGGTTTCGAGCAGACCTGGTTCACGGTGCCGCCGGACGCACGCGCCGGTAACCAGCAGCTGCGCAGCGCCCACTGGATAGCTGCCACCAACGCCTACGTCAAGAACTATCAGATTTGGAAGTGCCCGTCCACCTCGGATCACGACTTCATCAACGGGGGGCCTTATACCAAAACGAACTCGTTCAGCTATAGCTTCAACCCTATGCTGGGGGCTTATACGCTGGCAGGCATCGCGGAGCCCGTGGGAGTGCCCCTGCTTTGGGAAGGGTACGGAAAAGTTGCGAGCGTCGTCTTTTCGCTCAACAACCCTGTCGATCGTACCATCACTACGGCGGCAAACTGGCCTGATATCTATAAGCCCGCAAACGGCGCCACCTGTGGCTCGACATACGGAATGTACACGTTCAACTACGATTTCCGCGTCCATTCTGGGAACTCGAACATGGTCTACACCGATGGACACGCTAAGTTCACTAGACTCGTCGGTGCGCGTCAATCGGCCATCATGGGTATGATCACACCCGATGGCACCAGCTTCAACTACTATACGGACGACGCGGGATGCTCTCCCTACTTCTTCATCCCTACCCGTACTGACCACCTCTAAACCTCAAGCCACTGTCCAGCCCAAAATCTCGGATGGGCTGGACATCTGGCGTTCGTCAGCCGGTCTTTTCGGCTCTCACCGACGAGGAACTCGTTTCGACCTGGAGAATGAACCATGAAAATCTCTTCAAAATCCCTGCTTTTACTGTTGGTTCTCACTGCGGCTATGGGTACTCTGTCACTCGGCTGTTCTCCTAAGGAAGACGATACGACGAAAGCCCCCGCCGCTGCGTCTGGCAGTACGCCTGCAACCCCGGG
>JAYTGR010000230.1:0-16003 GCA_043733205.1 Chthonomonadaceae bacterium | reverse complement strand
TTGCCGATCCGCTGACCAAAGGCGGTATCTCCGCCGGCACCGCCATCGCCGATCAGGCCCTCATCATGCTCACGCCGCGCAGCCATCGCCCGGTGCCGACCGCCCTGCGCAAGCAGCCGGGAGCCCTGCTGATGAAAGTCGTTGCGCCCCACAGCAACGATCTCGTCGAGATCGGGCACATTTACTGGATTCAGGAGGAACACCTGCGGCTCGGCGGAAAGCAGGAGCATACTCTGGCTGCCTGGGTCGATCCGGTACAGATGACATCCGTAGACTCCGAAAAGCCTTCTAAGTTCCAGACCGAGTACCTGCGTTTCACCCATACCCGCCTGGAGCCCAGCATCGCCGAACCGGGACAGGTCGTGCATATCACGGCCGCCCTGCTCACGCCTCCGAGTCCGGAGGTCTATGCGGTCGTCGTGGCCCGCAACAATCACACCGGGCAGCGATGGGAGCTGGAACCGACGGGCGGCGGACGCTACGAAGGCGATTTCGTGGTAGACAAGCGCTTCGCCCATGATGACCAGACCATCAGCATCCTGGCCTACGCGGCAAAAGAGCAGAGACCGGGCCGGCGGGACAACGCCGAGAAGGCCATCGAAGGCGCGGGGCTATGGGACCCCAAAAAACCCTATGTCTTCGATCCGCTGCTCGTCGTCAGCCGTAACCGCGCCGATCTCACCCTGACGGTCGTCGTGCCTGAAAAGCGCCGTCGTCAGCATGAATAGTCAGGGACAGCAGGATCCGCCGCATTTCGAGCGGATCCTGGTGCGTGTTTGCAATTCGAAACTTGGCGATCTCCTGATGGCGACCCCGACGCTGGAGGGTATTCGCCGCAGGCATCCCGAAGCGCAGATCACCCTCCTGCTGCCCCTGCCCAGTCCTGGCGAGTGGATAGAACGTCATCCTCTCGTCGACGCGATTCTCTGGGAACAGCCCAAGGGTAAGAAGCAAGACACGCGGGAAACGCTGCGTCTGCTCCGGGCGCTGCGCCAGGGCCGTTTCGATGCGGCGATCGATCTCCGACTGCGCTCGCGTTACGCTTGGCTCTACTGGCTGGCGCGCATCCCGCTGCGCAGCGCCAGCAGCGACAAATACTATGTGCCGCTCCTCACACACAATATTCCCTACAATTTCGAAGTGCCGGATCGCCACGAGGTGGAGTTCAATTATGGAATTGCCGCGCCGCTGGGACTCGACGGTTCCCCGGGAGAGATGATCCTGCCGGTCTCCGCGCCGGACGAGGCGGAAGCCCATCGGCTCCTGACGGCAGGCGGGCTCGGCCCCGAATCAGGGTTCCTTGTGCTCAATCCCACCTACGGCGGCTCATCCCGTTTGTGGCCGCCGGAACGGTTTGCAGAAGCGGCATGCAGCATTGCACGGGCGGCTGGCCTGCGTATCGTTTTGATCGGCGGCCCTGCTCCAGGAGAGGCCAATGGGGATATCATGCAGATGCTGCCGCCTTCGACGGTGGATCTGCGCGGTAAAACTTCGATCCCCGTTCTGGCCGCTCTGCTGAAGCGCGCGGCCCTCCATCTGAGCATCGACACGGGCACCTCGCATCTGGCTGCCGCCATGCAGACTCCGTGTGTAACGGTCTTCACCTTCTTCGAGTACTGGGAGCAGCGCATACGATGGCAGCCCTGGCACACCGCGCTCCGCACGGTCGGTCCCCAGATTCGCTGTGCGTCATGCCCTGTGCCGCAGCAGATCTGTAAACGCACCGAGGCGACTTGTGTCGACAGCATCTCTGTCCAGCAAGTCGTGCAGGCCGCGCTGGAACTTTTAGAGTCTGCGGGGCCGTCGGTCTGTCTGCAGACGACAGACAGCGTTCTCCCGATCATTCAGATGAGTCGTGCGTAGAGGAGCCGTGCCCCATGTCGAACGAGCCAGCCCCGATGAGCCGCCGCGCCCTGCTGTACGCGGCCTCGCTCGGCACACTGAGCCTGGGAATGCACCCACGGGCGCAGGAAAAGGCCCAGAATGCGGGCACGGAATCGGAAGACCGCAATGAGAACCGATCTCTGCCGCGCCGGCGCCTCGGCCGCACAAATATGATGGTGACGGCCATCGGCTCCGGCAGCGCGGGCATCACGGGCTCGGATATCCTGCACCGGGCCATCGAGCAGGGGATCAACTACATCGACACGGCGCCTGCCTACGGCGACAGCGAGAACGTCATTGGGGAAGTGATGCAGACTGCCCGCGATCAGGTCTTTCTTGCCACCAAGTGGGCCGTTCTCGGGGACTGGACCGTCGGCAGGTGTCTCGATTCGCTCCATCGCAGCCTGAAGAGACTGAGAACCGACCATATCGATCTGCTGCAGCTGCACAGTGTGGACACCGGTCCCGGCCTGACAGGGACGCCCCGTGACGGCTATGCTCGCATCGACAATCCCCGTCTGCATCAGGCCATGGAACAGGTGCGCAAGGCCGGCAAAGTCCGCTATTTCGGCATCTCCTCTCACGATCCCCAGCGCAGCACGCTGCTGAGGCATGCGATCGACACCGGCCGGTTCGATGCGATCATGGTCGCGTTCCACTCCAGCACCTTTGAAGCGAGCGGCATGCCGCAGCTGCTGGCACATGCCCGTAAACACGATGTCGGCGTGATCGGCATGAAGGCGAGCGGCGGCGGCCAGCCGCTGCATCTGCCGAACCTCTCCCCTCTCACCGCTCAGCTGGCCTGGATGCTGACTCAGGACATCCACACGGTCGTCAGCTCCGAAACCGTCTTCAGTGCGGATTCCCAGGATGCCTGTCTGGCTGCTGCGCGTCTGAAAATTCCCTGAACATCGGAAATCTGCAGGCGCTGCCGCCATGCCTGCCTATCCGGGCAGGTGCGGTTCGGTATCTGCGGCGCTGTGGGCCTCCTGCCACTCCTGAATAAAGGCGATAATGCTGGGAATGGCGGCGGCGACAGGCAGCGCCAGCACAGCGCCCAGCATTCCCATCAGCTCCACGCCGATCAGGATGCTGATGACGATGATCGAGAGCGAAAGGCCCAGCGCAGCGCCATACACTTTCGGAGCGATGAAATGATCCTCTAACTGATGATAGACCAGATAGGCTGCGACCACGATGCCCGCTTTCGAGGGTGAGACCGTCATTGCCAGCAGTGCGGCGGGGACCAAGGCGACCAGCAGGCCGATGAGGGGAATGGCGTCTGCTATCGCGGCCAGTGCGCCCAGCGCGAGGGCGGCGGGCACACCGACGATCCAGCAGGTGAGAAAGGAGAAGAGCCCGGCCAGCGCCGACGTGATGATCTGCCCACGCATATAGCCGCCGACCTGACCGCCGATCTCCATGACCAGTTTGCGGGCGCGCAGCCGCTCACTGCGCGGCAGCAGCCGCATCGCGGCCGTGCCCGCCTGCGGCCCCTCGATGAGCAGATAGATCGTAAGAATCCCTACCGTGACAAACGACGCCACTACTCCCACCACCCCCGTGACGATATTCATCAGTTCGGGAGTCGCTTCGGTCACCTTCCCGGACATCAATTCCACCTGCTTATAGATCTGTATTTTCACATGATGCTGCGCCAGCAGCTTTTCCAGCTGCTGCGAGTACAGCGGCGCGTTCTGCACCAGTTTCGTGCCCTGGATCACCAGGGGCGGTATGAGCACCGCCAGAATGCCCAGGAAACCGCCGATGAGAGCCGTTACAACGACTACGATGGCCCAGGAACGCCCGAGACGCGCCTGCCATTTCCGCACAAGCGGGTTGAAGGTGGCGACCAGCATCAGCGACAGCACGATGAGTATCAGCACGGGAAAGATGCGGTTCAGCAGCCACAGCGTAACGACAGTAAACAACACTTTGAAAATCGCCGCCGGGGCGATATCGAAAGTGACGCGGTGTTTTGGCGCCGATGTAGCCACCGTGAGAGACGCGATCAGTCCATCGTTTGTCGAAACGCTCACTTTCGTTTTTTCTGCATTCGATTCTTCTGCTTCCAGCTCCTCTGCTTTCCTCTCCTCCGCTTTCGATTCCGTACTGCTCATATCGGCGCTTTCTCCTGATCTTTTCTGTGTATTCGTGTTTCCGCCCTGCCCACAGCCCTCTTGATTCCACACAGTGCAAGCAGAAACAGAGTGACTGACTGACGGCAGGACCGCAGCTATAGTTCCACCGTCTGCTCTTGCGGCTCTGGGAATCGCCCGGCACTGCAGGAGCGTTCCAGTACTGCCTGCAGGCCACAAAGCAGGCGAGAAGCCACAAAATCTGCCGTTCCGCAGATGCTTTCTTGACGCCAGCGGGGCCATACTGTCGAGAGGTATGAAGCGTCCAAAGCCAAATGCGTTTCCGGGAAGAAGCGATTTTCCTCCCGGCCTCACCTCCGTACACCAGACGACCACATTCGGACATAGGAGAAACCGGATCCCTCTTCGCCCTGCAAGACCCCATCGCATTCGGGGAACTACCACACTGACCTTGAAGGGACAGCATCTATGAAATCGGTCTTCCGATCCACTCTGGTTCCGCTCGGAACCATCCTTGCGACATGCACTGCTGCCGGAATTCAGCCTGCATTTGCCTCAGGTTTCGACGTCTTTCTCTCTGCGCCCGCGAGCCAGACCACCATCTTCACGAACACCTTGACCGAAACCTTCGAGGAGTTTTCACAGGGTGTCCACACCAGCGATCTGGTTGGACCAGCCGGTTTCGGAACCTACCAGCTCGATTCGACGCATAAACTCGCCGTACTGGCGAACAATCAATACGGATCCGACACAGGCCAGTACGTTTCATTAGGAGTCCAGTCCGGATCTTCTGCTCCCGTTACCCTGGCACTCACGACACCGCAATCCTACTTCGGCTTTTCCTGGAATGCCGGTGACCGTAACAACACGCTGTCGTTTTACAACGGCAGTCAACTGGTCGGATACTATTCGACTGCAACCGTCACTGGCCTCCTCAAGAACGCTACTGTGACGGCTCTCAGCGGGCAGACGTATCAGTCGAGCTCCTACTATGGTCAGCCCGTGACTCACCAGAACGCAGGCGAACCGTATGCCTTCATGAACTTCATCGACAACGGCGGTGCGTTCGACAAGGTCGTTTTCGGTAACTCCAACACGACAAGCACCGGCTTTGAGAGCGATAACCATACCATTCGCACCGACGCTCCGGCACCCAGCACAAGTTTTGTGTACGTTGGAAGCGCTGTTCCGGAACCCTCGATCGTCGCCCTTCTGGCTGGCCTCGGCCTCTCAGGCAGCGTCTTCGCCATGCGCCGACGCAAACCCCGCAAGTAGGTTTTCCCTCGCAATTATACGAAGCCCGGAACGTTTCTATGTTCCGGGCTTCGTATTGTCTGCTGAACACGTCAATTCAGGAACGGCATCCCGGACAATGCGTATAAGAGCGTATGGCCGTCTATATCGGAACATCCGGGTGGAGCTACGAGCATTGGGAGGGCGTCCTGTATCCGCCTGAACTGCCTGCTCGGGAACGGCTGGGTGTCTATCTGCGGCGTTACAATACGGTCGAGGTCAACAGCACTTTCTATCGCTGGCCGGGCGAGAGAACCTTCGCGCACTGGGAGGAGCAGCTGCCCCACAGCTTCCTGATGACGACCAAGGCTCCCTGCGGTCTGCCCCACGCCAAGCGCCTCTATGCCCCGGAACGCTGGCTTCAGACAGTACAAAGGGGAATGAACCGCCTGAAGTGGCGCCGAGGCGTTCTGCTGGTTCAGCTTCCTCCGGCGTTCGCTTACGACTATGCGCGCCTCGCCTATTTCCTGGAATGCGTACATGGGGATATGCGGGTGGCGATGGGGTTTCGGCATCCGAGCTGGCATCGCGAAGAGGTGTTCGCACTGCTGGAGCGAACGGGAACCGCTTACTGCATCATGAGCGGAGCGCAGCTGCCGTGTATATTGCGCGCGACCGCCGATTTCGTCTATGTGCGCCTGCACGGTCCCGACCACAACTCTCTCTACGCGGGTTCCTATTCCGACGACGACCTGCGCTGGTGGGCGGCACGCATTCAGGAGTGGCGCTCGGCGGGCAGGGAGGTGTTCGTCTACTTCAATAACGATGGCGGGGGAAACGCGGTGCGGAACGCTTCCACGCTGCAGTGGATGCTTGCGTGAGGCAGAGCGCACGGTGTCACAGCAGAGGGCCGGAGACCGTTATCCTGTGCTGTACGACAGGAACAGAACACATTTTTCGGGAATCGGAGGCCACGCGGGGAGTCGGCGGGCCGTAGACGCGGAGTTTCAGGATGAACCTATATCGCAGCGCCATAGGCAGAGCATGGGCAGTTTTGGTCGGCGGCACTTTTCTCGCAGGATCGTGTCTGCCGACAGCCGCGCAGATTCGAAATCGCGCTTCCACGGTGCGGGCGCCTCGCCAGGAGCGCAGCGATCCTTCGCAGGGTGCGTCTGCCGGCATCGACACGCCGTCCCCCCTCCGGGAGCTTGGCGAAACCGTCGCCATCGTGCCGTGGAACTACAGGAACAGCCGGGATGCCGCCGTGCAGTCTGCGCACGAGATCTGCAGTCAGCTGCTGCTCGGCACAGGCTTCAACGTCTTTCTGATCAAATCGGTAACGGGCGCGATGCCGCCGCCGATGTCGGGGATCAGCGGCAGTAAGGGGCAGGTATCGGCGTTCGCGCACCTGCTGAATACAGGGCGCAGCATGGTCAGCCAGGATGCCTCGAATAAAGGAAACTCCGTATTTGTTTTGCCCACAGCGAACGAGATGATCGCAATCGGCGAAAGACTGCATCCGCATTATGTGCTTGCGGGCAGAGCGCAGTGGCGTTCGCGCGATGTGTGGATCGGGGTCTCCAACCGGATCAAATCGATCTGTACGGTCGATGTGAGGATCCTCGATATGACTACCCGCCGCCTTGTCCTCGATGCGCACGGGGTCGAAGGAGACAGCACCGAAAACAAGAATCTGTACAACTCGTTCACCAACGTGATGGCGCTCAACCCGATGCCGCTCGTGATGCCGGGTTCTATCGGGCCTTACGAACAGAGGGCGGTCACGGTGGCGATCGCGCGCGCTCTGCATCCGTGGCTGAAAACGGAGCGTATCCGAGCGGCGCTGGCTCAGGCGGAGGCGTCGAACGAGGGCGCACCGGGCAGCAGCAGATCGACGGTCCATTTTGCGAGCCTGCTCAGTCCGCTGCACGATCTGCAGGCCGGTCTGCACGTCACGACCCCGGACGGAAAAGCGCCGGACTTGGGGGACAAAGATCTGAACCATCTGGCTGCTCTGCACGATGTCACACTGCAGTATCGAGATCCCAATCAGTTCCGACTCACGGCTTCCGATCCAAAGGATGGCAAAGTGACCCTGCTTGTCAATGACGATCAGCGCAGTTTCGCGGTCGGTCAGGGCAGGAAAGTCTCACACCAGGATCTGTCCGGCAGCCCTGCCAAGCGAACCTTCCTCTTCGAATTCTGCGGCCTGCTGACGACGGATATCTTCGATACGATGCGAGCGCGCTTCGTAAAACAGGAGCCGGTCGATGACGTCCCTGCACTGGTCTACGATCTGACATACTGGAGCCTGGAGGACGGCCCCTATCATCGGATATGGATCGACCCCGTCCGGCGTCTCATCGTCAAGCGCGAGAGTTTTGGCGCGGACAGTAAACTCAAGCGTATTACGCTCTACAAACAGCCCACCGAAGCCGCTCCCGACGTCTGGATTCCCGGCCTGGTCGAACTGCAGGACAGCAGTCACAAGGCGATTGCAGCGGTCAAAATTACGAAGCCGCAGGTCGATCACGGTATCCTCGACAGCGTCTTTACGGTCGGGGTTCCGTAGCAGACAGCCTAACCCCCGGCCCCTTCCCGGAAAGGTCGCCCTTCGGGCAGTCCAAATTCATCGCTTCCGCGCGATGAATCCGGAAAGGTCGCCCTTCGGGCAGTCCAAATTCATCGCTTCCGCGCGATGAATTTCGTTCGCTGCGCTCACAGGGAAGGGGTGCCCAGTCCAGTGACGGCCTCGTTGTGTCTAATTTTTTTCTGGGGAGCCGGTTAAAGTCAGGAGGAGGACGTAGTCGTGTCCGAAATCTGGGGCTGGGCAGTGCCAGTCGCCGTTTGGGTCGATTTGGATTCGCTTCCTCCGGGTGCTGCTGCCTGTTACGGGGTCGAAATAGGTGAGGTGGTAGACCGAATGGGAACGCAGACCACTGACGACGATGGGGCGTGGGGAGAGAACGTAAACGGTGCGCAGTCGGTCCTCGATGCCGCAGGCCTGGGGTGCGAAGAGCGGGTCTTCGATACCGGGACGGCCCCAGGGCGGATCGCCATAGGCTGCGGTTACGAGAGCGCGGGACCAGTCTGCAGCAGCGAAGCCGAGGCTGTTCCAGCCGGGTGCGCCGAGGCGGGACGCCTGCCAGTCGGTGCCGGTGCGCAAAACCTGTCGTGTGCCGTCGGTGAATTCGATCTCGATCGCGGTGGTGAGGCCAGCGGGATTGAGGGCGACAGGCGCTTTCAGGTTTTCGGCCTGGATCGCGATCAGGTTGGAGCCTTTGTGCAGGGCGTTCGTGACGTCGAACGTGGAGAGAACGGACCAGTTCGTACCGGAGCCTATCTTACGTCCGTTGACCCAGAGGGTAAATTGATCGTCAGCTGTCAGTGTGATTTGCGCACGATGCACAGCACGTGAGTTGGGGAGATCGAACAGGCGGCGGAAATAGCGTGATGCTGTGGGAGCGTCGCGTTTGGGATCGCCTTCTGGGAACCAGATCCAGTCGCCGGGCACAGTCGGAACTGTGCTGCCTTCCCAGGAGACCGTATTCGGCATGGGTTCCAGCTGGGTCCAAGGGAGGGATTCGAAGAACCGCCGCCCGTATCCGACCTGCGCCGAGCCGGGCAGATGCATCGCGTCGTCCCAGGCAATAACCCCGTAACTTCCTCCATGCGGGGAAGCCCCATGCGGCTGTCCTTTGCGGTTCAGCTGCCAAATCCCGTTCGCGCCATACGTGTGCCCTTTCGCACCGTTCATCAGACATATCCAGAACATCGCCCGCGTCCATTCGGTCGGCAGGCTGTCCATCAGGCGTTCATAGCTCGCCTCGCCGTCGATGACCGGCATAGCAGGGGCAGCGGCGACCGAAGCCCGAACTGCGCCTATGGTAACCGGGACCGCCTCGCGCTGTCCGTGCGGGGTCTGGAGCATATCGAAATCGAGCAGGTTGGGATCGTCCGTCGCATGGCGGGCGGTGTAGAAGTTTATTGCGGTGGGATGAATGGTGAGGGGGCGTCGGAAAGGATCGGTCGCCCGAATGAAGCGCAGAACGTCGGTCCAGCCCTGCGCCTGCTTCCGATCATCGTAGGGAAACCCCGGTGCGAGATACCAGGGCAGGTTGGCCTCGCCTGCCGCGCACCAGACGACCGGCCATGAGCCATAGCGGGCGATGAGATAGCGCCAGTGCGCCTCCATCTTTGCCGTGCCCATCCAGGGCAGGAAGTAGCCCCACGCTCCGACCAGACACGGGGTTATCCCCTGATCCACCAGATACTGCAGTCTCCGGTCCGCCATATCGAAATATTCGGGCCGGATGGCGGTGTAGTCGGCCGCCCAGGGAAATCCCGCTTCATTGGCTCCGCGCGGATCGAAGGGAAACATATCGGGATAGAGGCCCGCCACGATCTGAACGACATTGAAGCCTTTGGTCTTGCGGTCTGCTGTCAGTTCCGCAAATTCGTCGGGCCAGTGCAGGCGCTGCGACAGTCCCATCCACCACGTATCGCCGAGCCAGAAGAAGGGCCTGCCATCCGCATATTCGAAATGACGTTTGTCGGTCGCAACACGAACTGGGCCGTGCTGGAACAGTGGATTCGTGCCCCGATAACGGCGCACCTCCACGCTGCCCTCGACGGCGTGCAGGCCGGCGTCTTCTGCAGTATTGCAAATGCTGTGCCAGCGATGGCGGCCAGGCAGTGGGGAGGCATAACGGACCTTCCAGACCGGTCCCCCGGCCCAGAAGGCAGGCACACGCCGGGACTGCCCGGTCGGGTCGGTAAAGACGACGTCCAGAACAACGCTCTGAAACGGATCTGCGTGGAGGCGCTGCGCCGTAAAAACGATCTCGCAGGGCACGTTCGTTTCCATGTGCAGGCTGTTCCTGGAAAGCAGTTGTTTTGGCAGGACAGCGCTCAGTGTTTGTCCGGAACCCGGCATTGGCGTCACTCCCCACAGCGCGGCGGCAAATGCGAGCATCCGCAAAAGGCGAAAAGCCATTGTGTTCCTCACTCTCCCTGCGTTCATCTTATACGCCGGACTGCGTCTGCATTCGATCCCGCTGTTACAATCGATTTCTCCGATGTCAGCCCTTCTCATCGAAAGAGAGTACGAGGGCTTCATTACGAGTCCAGGAGAGTGGGAAACGATCTCCAGAGCCTAAGGCGATGCCCCTGCGTTCGTCACGCACGTTGTGAACTGGGGCGGCGAACTTCAGCGTAATGGAAATCGCGCCTGTCTTGAGATGGGCCGCATTTCCGCCCCCAGCCTCCGTGCCGACCGTCTCGGGGTTGGAACAGACAAACAGCACCCTGCGTCCACTGGGGAGGCGAAAAGTCGTGAACTCGTGCCCGAACGCCGCTTCACCGGCGTTCTCGATCTGAACGTGTGGCCGAATTCCGCTTTTTGTCACGTGGCTCATAAACGTCTCGCGACGACGGGCCGCGTCGAAGCCGGTCACGCGGTAAGCGTTGTACCATTGAGGCGAAAGATTCAGCAGGACGGCAGTGCCCGCACCGACGGGATTTACGGTGACGGTCGTCATGTTCCGAACCACCTTATGAAAGCCATTTGGATCTTTGAGGCATGTGCTGCCGTTCGACAGGAACTCTGTATAGGTTTTCCAGCCGAAGTTGAGATCCTGATCCACTTCGCACCACAGTTTGCCGCCAAAGACGTCGGCAGAGGTTAGAGCGGGACTGTGCTGTATGCCAAACAGAGGGTCGAGAACGCCGCCTGCGCTGCGCCCGCGCCCATGCTGATCCCACAGACCAGGCATGTAGTCGGCAATCACGGTTCCTCCCCGGCGGCAGAACTGTTCTATGGCGTGCGCTTCGGCATCGGAGAGACAGAGACAGGCTGGCAGGATCAGAACGCGTATGTTCTGCGGAATACCGGTCTGGACGACATCGATATAGCTGAGATAGCTCGCCTGCAGTCCGCTGTCGCGCAGCATATTCTCCCAAGCCTGCCGCACCAGATGTGAAGCGCCGAGCCGATGGTCGCCGTCGCGATTGATCCAGGTTTTGCCATGCGCTTCGGCGTCCATGATCCAGCCGAGCTGGATCGAAGGATGACTGTAGTAGAGCGCGATGCCGTCGTCCACCCATTCCGCGCCCTGCAGCAACGGGCCGATCTTCTGTCCAGCTTCACGGAAGTGCGGCGCGACCGCCTCCAGCCAGGGCCGGGGCGTCTGCCCTTCGAACCAGTTCTCGACCCAGCCGATGTGGCCCCGATTGCCGTGAGCCAGATAGTACCAGACCTGCCAGATGTCGTCCTCAACGGACTGGTGGAAATGACTGGTGACGGCGGGAATCGCGTGGTGTGGATTGAACGAGCGAATGATGGACTGCGACGATCCCAGATTGTACGCCTCGATATACTGGATCTTGCGCATCAGCTTGGCGTAGTCATAGCCGCCAAAGGCGTTTGGAGCCTGCCCGCCGACGATGCCGCAGGGCGTATCTGGATCGACCGTGTTGGCGTATTCCACGAGATCCCCAAGGAAGCAGCACCAGTGCGAGTCGTTGAAGCTCCACTGGTCCATCAGTGGGCTCGCATCGAATTCGCGCAGAGACCAGGAGGCAAGGTGGGGCCGAATCTCGTCGTAAGTGATCCACTGGCCGCGTTGCGGTGCGGCAGGGCCGTAGATCTCCCGCAGCCACGCCGCATAGGCATTGGGGTCGTCGGTAATGCGCCACATGGCTGGATGAACGAAATGCCCCCAGGAAGCCTCGTCGTCGAGCGCATAGGCGGCGCGGAACGGGGAGGCTTTCACCTGCTCCAGGTTGGTGCGGATCACCTCACGAAGACGCTTCCCGAGCGCGCCGTTGATCGGGACCGTGCGAACGCCGGTGCCGTGGAGTTCCGCCAGATACGGCTTCTGTTTTCCGCCGTCCCAGAGGTGCAGGCTGCCTTTCCCGGCGGTGTGATCCAGATAGAAGCGGAGATGGAAGCGATTGATCCAGGCGAGTTTGCCCGCCGGTGAGTCCGGCGCGCCGCCGTTGCCGTCGAGAAAAGCGCCGTTGATGCCGCTGGTCTGGGACCAGTGCCCGGAGGCGTCGGTATAGCCGATATTCCACTGGTAGGTCCAGGGCATGTAGATCCAGCCGGGAAAAGCTTTGTCCGACCACGCCCGATCCTGCTTCACACGCTTGAAGTCGCGGGAGGACCGAATGTAGTGCGTGTAGGGATCTGCGGCCGGTACAGCAGAACTCTGCCCTGGCACGGCGCAGGCTGCCGCAGCCTTCAGCTCCGCGTGTACGGCCAGAGCCAGCGCGGAGGTGCCTGCCAGAAAATCGCGGCGTGGCATCGGACGCAGTTTCTCTGCTTTGTTTTCCTTCTCTGGCATAGCATCTCCTCTCGTGACAGGACTGTCACCAAGCGATATTAGTGCGGAGCTTTGAACAGGTAGGTTCCTGAAGCGACTTCGTAGACAGCAACACCGGGTTCTGATCGCAGGAATTTCACGCCGACGGCCTTTACCGCAGGCAGGGAGCCTTCCATGACCTGGTTCGGATCGCCAGCGGGCATATAGACTGTCGCGGTCGTGTTGGGCGGGATCGTCACGCTGAGGGTGAGGGATCCGTTTTCACGGGTCCAGTCGCTTTCGATGCGGCCATACATAGAGTCGTGGTGCGCCTTGACCCAGGTGAGCGGTCCATCGACTTTCGGGCGCAGGAGGATATGGCGAAAGGCGACCTGCGCGGGGTCGAGGTCGATGCCCGCTGCCGCATCGAACAGCCACTCCCCGCACGAGCCGAGCGAATAGTGGTTGAACGAGTTCATGCCGGGATCCTGAAAGCCCTTTTCGGGCGTCCAGCCGTCCCAGCGCTCCCAGATGGTGGTTGCGCCGTGCTTCACAGAGAAGAGCCAGGAGGGGAAGGTGTCCTGCACGAGCAGTGTGTAGGCCGTATCGAGTTTGCCCGCATTGGTGAGCACCGGCAGCAGGTAGCTGACGCCCACGAAGCCCGTAGACAGATGGTCGCCTTTGCCGTGGATGTCGTCTTCCAAATACTTCGCCGCCAGCGGACGCAGGGCATCCGGCAGCAGCTCGAACTTGAGCGCCATCGCGTAGCAGCACTGCGTGTTGCCGAAGATGCGGCCGTCCTCTTTGACATAGCGTTTGTTGAACGCCGCCTTGATCTCCTGGAAGAGCTGTTCGTACTTCTCGGCTCCGCTGGTGTCGCCCACCGCGTGATAGGCTTTTGCGAGCAGATGCGCCGAGTAGGCGAAGTAGGCAGTGCCGATCAGATCTTTGGGGGTGTCGGCTCCTATCGAGAGCCAGTCGCCGTAGTCGCCGTTGCGGTCTTTGTCACGGATCAGGTCGGTGCTGTGTACCCGGCACCATTCGACCCAGCGAGTCATGTTCGGCAGATGTTTCTGCAGCAGGCGTGTGTCGCCGTTGGCCTGATAGATCGTCCAGGGACAGATGACCCCTGCATCGGCCCAGGCGGGTGTGCCGCCGCCGCCATAGCTTGGGGAGATGTCGCTGTAGGCGCCGTCTGGGGTCTGCGCGTCATCTACATCGACCAGCCATTTGGTGAAGAATGCAGCGACATCCGCATTATAAGTGGCTGTCCGCACGAACACCTCGGCATCGCCCATCCAGCCCATGCGCTCGTCGCGCTGCGGGCAGTCGGTGGGTACGCTCAGATAGTTGCCGCGCTGGCCCCACTGGATATTGGACTGCAGCTGATTTATGCGCGGATCGGAGCAGGCGAACTCCCCAGCACGCGGCGTATCCGAGTTGATGACGATGCCAGTGACCGTGTCCATGCTGGGCTGAGTGGGCAGGCCAGTCAGCTCCACATAGCGGAAACCGTGGAAGGTGAAGCGCGGCTGCCAGGTCTCGACGCCGCCGCCCCGCGTCACATACGTATCGATGGAGGGCGCACCGCGCAGGTTGGTCGTATAGATTGTGCCGTCCGGATTGAGCATCTCGGCATGGCGCAGGGTGAGCCGGGTGCCGGCAGGCGCGGAGACTCTCAGGCGCACCACACCGACCATGTTCTGGCCGAGGTCGAAGGTCCAGTGCCCTTTCGCTGGCTCTTTGAGCAGTTTGGGCTTGATCTCCCCCGTCTCTCGTACAGGTTCGCTGATCGTCGGTTCAAGGACTGTCTTCGCGATAGGCGGCCCCTTGGATTCCGTCGGCTCGTTATCCGGCGTCGCGGCATTCCAGCCGCTCTCGTTCAGCCCCGGCTTGTCCCAGCCGGCGAGTTCCTGGCGGGCGTCGTAGTTTTCGCCGAGCATGAAGTCGGAGGAGAGGATCGGGCTGACGTGGGTCTTCCAGGTCGTGTCGGTGCCGATGCGTTCGGTCGAGCCGTCGGTATAAGTCACCTCCAGCTGCGTGAGCAGCGCAGGCACGACGCCGTAGTACTGATAGCCACCGTTGCCGAGATGGCCGCTGTACCAGCCGTGCGCGACCAGTGCGCCCAGCGCATTGTCGCCAGTGTGCAGCAGCGAGGTGACATCGTACTCCTGGTAGCGAATGCGTTTGCGATAGTCGGTCCAGCCTGGCGCGAGAATATGATCTCCGACCCGATGTCCGTTGATATGGAGCTCGTAAACGCCGAGTGCGGTGGCATAGAGAGCCGCGTGTCGGATCGGTTTCGACAGCGCGAAGGCTTTGCGCAGGTAGGGCAGCGCCCGCGTTCCGCCCTGCACGTCGAATACCCGATTTTCGCCTGTGACCACGGTCTGCAGCTTGCCATCGATCGTGAGTTCGACGCGAAGCTGTTTGACATGGTTGTAGGCGGGATCTCCCCCGAACGCCGCGTTGCCGACAGTCACCGCCTCGCCGATCTTGATTCGGTTCGCCAGGAGAGCGGTCACGTCTTTCGAGGCGGAACCGTCCACGGCTTCATAAAAGGCTTTGCGGATCATGACCTGATGCTGGATCGTGGAAGCGAGCACAACAGGCGGCGCAGCGATCCATTGTGCGCTCCAGTCTCCGATTTTGAGCAGGCCCATCGACCAGAGTGCAGGTTTGCTCCACCCGCCGGGTTTGCCGTCGCGATCCCAGACACGCACCGTCCAGAAGCAGCGCATCCGTGACTGGAGCGGCCTGCCCGCATACTCGACCTGAGCGCTCTGTTCGGACGCCACCTTCCCGGTATCCCACAGGTCGCCCTGCTGCCTGGCCAGCTGTTCCGGCGTCGATGCCACGAGGATACGATACGCCGTCTGCTTCTCACCTCGCTGCGCGGAGTTCATCCTCCAGCTGAAACGGGGGGCGGCTTCATGAATTCCGAGTGGATTGACCAGGTATTCGCACCGCAGACCGACGGTCGTCGGTGCAGAGGCGGCAGGAATAGCACAGGCGGCCAGCAGCCAGAGCAGCGGGGCCAGGACAGCCGGACGTGCTGGGCGAGGCCGCACCTGCCCCGGACGCCGAAACAGAGAGAGTGTCAAAACCATAGTAACATTACATCCTTCATCGGGTTCTTACTTAGAGAGTTATCGAAGGGCTCCGAAACGAGCCCAGGATTACGATGGAACCGCACGCAGCAGAGGGATATTCGCGATGGAAGCGCAATAGTCCTGTTAATCACATCAAAGTTGAGGATAACACAAGGACGGTTCATGTTACGCAGCACCTTTGTATTTATATTCGTGGGCTGGGCATACCTCATCGGCATATCAGGCTGGTGCTCCCCTGCCAATCCTCCGACGGCGGCGCAGGTCGAATTTTTCGAGGCGCGCATTCGTCCGATTCTGGCGGAAAAGTGTTACAGCTGCCACAACTCTGCGACCCTGGCGCAGGGGGGTCTGGCCGTCGATCAGCGCGCGA
>JAYTGR010000229.1:0-2233 GCA_043733205.1 Chthonomonadaceae bacterium | reverse complement strand
GCGCTGATACCGGTGCGGAGGCGAATC
The DNA here is from genome assembly GCA_043733205.1 of Chthonomonadaceae bacterium. Classification (GTDB taxonomy): domain Bacteria; phylum Armatimonadota; class Chthonomonadetes; order Chthonomonadales; family Chthonomonadaceae; genus JANXLO01. The sequence goes on along the minus strand of JAYTGR010000229.1, from coordinate 2,206 downwards.
TGTCCCACACTTATGACCGCTCCGTGACCCTCATTGCCGATGGACAGGGATCCCGGCGGGTGCGAGTGGAGTATAAAGACGCGCAGGGGGAGCATCCGCCGGTGGTGGATGAAACGCACAACGAGGGCGACGTGATTCCGCTGAAATTCGACTATTTCGGCAGGACGATTACACTGCGGATCTACTACGAAAACAGACTGGTAAAATCGCTGACGTTCGATCCGCAGGCGACGAAAAAGAAGGCGCTGTAAATTGAGTACTATACCGGAACTGCGGATCGCTCCTTCGCTGCTGGCCTCGGATTTCGGACGACTGGCGGAGGCGGCACGGATGGCGGAAGCGTCAGGCGCGGAGTTTCTGCACTTCGATGTCATGGACGGCGTCTTCGTGCCGAACATCTCCATGGGCATGCCTGCGGTCAAGGCGCTGCGTCCTGTCTCCCAGGCATTTTTCGATGTCCATCTGATGATTGTACAGCCGGAGCGCTATGTCGAGGATTTCGTCAGGGCGGGCGCGGACAGCGTGACGGTTCAGGCCGAAGCCTGCCTGCACCTGCAGCGCACGCTGGCGCAGATACGCCGGGCGGGTGCGAAAGCCGGCGTCGCCCTGAATCCCGCGACGCCGCCCGAAGTCCTGGAATATGTCATGGACGATCTCGACATGATTCTGGTTATGACGGTCAATCCCGGCTTCGGCGGCCAGTCGTTTCTGCCCTCCATGCTGCCGAAAGTGCGGCGCGTCCGCGAGATGATCGCGCGTGCGGCACATCCTATCCACCTGGAAGTGGACGGAGGCATCGACATCGAGACGACCGGACCGGTCACCGCTGCCGGCGCCAATGTGCTCGTTGCCGGGACTTCGATCTACGGACACGCGGGCGGTGTCCCGGAAGGGATCCGTCTCCTGCGCGCCGCCGCTCGCTCTGAGGAAACGCCATGACGCCGCAGCCGCCTCCGCCCGCCTCTCCTTATATGACCGTCGTGTCGGCACGGTCCCGCCGCTATCGCACCATCGTGTCGGTCCTGCTGATCGTCATCATGATCATGAGCGTCTACGGCGGCTTTGCCGTGATGCCCCGCGTCCATGAGGCCGTGGGCAGACCGGACATGCAGGAGCTGACACGCATTGCGAAATCGCAGCCCGGTGCGGATCTGACGGCGAAACAGATCGCGCGTGCAAAGCGCACCCTGCAGGCGCGCAGCGTCGTCGTCTCTCTCGCGCTGGCCTACTGGGGCGTCTGCTCTCTGCTGATGGTATGCATTCTGTTCCTCGCCTGGCTCGATTTCCGCGAGACGACCCGGAACTTCGCCCTTCAGTCTCAGGCCCTGCGGCAGGAAACCGTCGTCACGCTCCAGCAGGACGCCCTCCGCCGCAAAGCCCAGGAGGAGAAGGAGGATGGCTGACGCCCTGCCCCCTCCTTCCTCCCTCGCCCCATCCTGTGCCCCGGACTTTGAAACGAGAGAACAGCCTTTTCCGCGCACTTCTGGAACGGCGGAAGAGATTCGCTGGATGCGCCGGGCGCTGCGCCTGGCCGAACGAGGATTTACGCCTCCGAACCCGATGGTGGGATGCGTCCTCGTCCGCGACGGCGTCAATGTCGGCGAGGGCTGGCATCCCTCTGCAGGGCAGCCGCATGCGGAAGTGTTCGCCCTGCGTACCGCGGGCGCACAGGCTGAGGGCGCGACCGCCTATGTGACCCTGGAACCCTGTTCGCATTTCGGGCGCACGCCGCCCTGCGCCGATGCCCTGATCGCGGCGAAGGTACGGCGCGTGGTGGCGGCGGCCCTGGATCCCAATCCGCAGGTGAGCGGGCGCGGCCTGGCAAAACTCCAGGCGGCAGGAATCGAGGTTGTGCTCGGTGTGCTGGAGTCTCAGGCCAGGCATGTGAATGCAGCCTTTCTGCACTTCCACACAACCGGCATCCCGTTCGTTACGCTGAAAGCGGCGATGACATTGGACGGTAAGATCGCCACCCGCACCGGCGATTCGCAGTGGATCACCGGCCCCAAGGCGCGGCGCTATGTCCACCTGCAGCGCGCCCGCAGCGGGGCCGTTCTGGCCGGCATCGGCACTTTGCTCGCCGACGACGCCCAGCTGAACGCCCGTCTGCCGGGTATCGTACTGCCGCGCCAGCCGCTGCGCATCGTCGTCGACAGCCATCTGCGCACCCCGCCCGACTGCGCCGCCGTGCGCATCGCCGCTCCCG
>JAYTGR010000228.1:0-6366 GCA_043733205.1 Chthonomonadaceae bacterium | reverse complement strand
GCGCCCAGACCGGCATGGTGGCCGCACCGCTCGCCTGAAACGGAGCGGTGCCGAACGTGTAGAGCAGCATGTTCTTCTGCATATAGTAGGGAAACAGCCAGACCAGCGGCACGCCGGCCTCCGCGCGCAGCCGCCCATAGACCAGCGCCACCGCGAGCACCATCACGAGATAGACGAGCGCGACCCAGGCTGCCATTCCCGCCAGCGTCATGAAAAGCCAGACAGTCGCAAAGCCGACGAAGAGGCCCGCGAATGCCCACCGATAGCGGATCCCTTCCGGCCCTGCCGCCTCCTTATCGCTCCAGGCCTGCCTCCAGATCCGCTGCAGGTAGGCGCGTGAGAGCCAGACCAGCATGAGAAACAGCGTCAGATAGGCCCCGATCCCCTGTTCCTGCGCCATAGGCAGTGTGCCGGGCGTCGCGCCGGACGCCACGCCGAGGACCGCCGCGAATTTCATCAGAAAGAAGGAGAGCCAGACGGTCAGGCTGATCTCCGTCGAGACAAGGTAGCCGAGTCCGACCAGTTCCGGACGAAAGTGGAAATGCAGCGGCGCGATCTCGCTCCAGGGTGCGGACGTGAACATCGGGGGCGGGGCCAGATCGAGATCTTTGCCGAAGGCCGGGAAGGAAGGACTGAGCGCATGCGCGATATTAACCAGATTGTAGACGGCGGCGATGCCGAATCCGGCCCACATCAGTCTGTTGCGGAAGAAGGGCGTGCGCCCGCTCTCCCCGCCCGTCATCTCCAGCGGAATCAGCACCTGGGGGAAAGTCAGACGCTCCTCGTCGGCCCAGGCGCGATAGAAGAGCGCCATCATGCAGTAGAGCGTGACCCAGAGGGCGAGAAAGAAGAACAGCCACATCCCGGCCGGCACGAGCCACAGATGCCACGGCACCGTTCCGGCGGGATTGCGCTCGTACAGCTGGCGCATCGCCTCGGGGTCGTGCGGGGCCAGCCAGGTGGGCAGATACGGTTTCGAGTAGGGGATCCCGTCGGTTTTGAAGTAGAAGGCGGTGCCCATCAGCGCGAACAGAAACTGCGTGATCCCGACGCCCATCATGGTGCTGCTGAGCGTCACGAACAGGAAAATGACCAGGATCTCGGCGCGTGACAGCGGCCGCACCCTGGGAATGCGTTTGAGCAGGGCGTTCAGAGGCAGCAGCAGCACGAGCGCCGCCAGCCCCGGTATCGCAGGAATGCTCTCCGAAACCTGCGTCACCAGCGCGACGATCTCCGACTGCCGTATCCACAGCCCCGCCAGCAGTGTCAATATGACGGCGATCAGCAGCGAACGCCCGGTCAGCCCCGGATCTAAAGCAGGTTTTGTCTCTTCCCCCACTCCCAGCTCCGCAGCCACCGTTCTCTCCTCGGTCCCCGGTCTTGCCAACGCGTCTGCTGTCTCCCTCCCCGCTCGTCTCCTTAACAGTATGACGATTCCCCCCGCCACCTGTCAACCTTCCTAAGGGAGAGTCGGTGAAGCACTTTTGGTGCGAAGGGGGCGGCTGGGGATCGAACGGGGGCCTGCCTAAGATGCCGAGGTGAAAAGAGTTTTCGCCTCGGCATCTGTATCGCACGATTCGGGTGGATTTGCAGGAGGGGAGGCCTGCTATTTGCCCATCGCGTGCAGGTTCTGAAGGCATTTGGCGGCGCACTCCAGGGGAGGATAGGCGTAGCTCTCCTGCTCGACGACATACCATTCCGTTTTGCCGATGGTCTCGCAGAGTTCGAAGATCTCTTTCCAATCGACGTCGCCTTCGCCGATCAGCGCTTTGTCGTTAGTGGCGGAGTACTCTTTGACATGGACCGACGCCGCCCGCCCCGGATAGGCCTTCAGGAAGGGCGCCGCGTGTCCGCCGCCGTGCAGCGCGTTGCCGACATCGAACTGCATGATGACCTCCGGTTTCGTATTGCCGAAGAAGATGTCCCAGGGCAGTTCGCCCTCCATCGGCAGGAACTCCGTATGGTGGTTGTGATAGCCCGTCCGCATCCCGTACTGCACCAGGCTGTCGGAGATCTCGTTCATCAGGCCCGCAGTCTCCAGCCAGGCCGCTTTCGAACTGGTGCGCGCGGCAGGCAGGCCCGGCACGATCAGGAACTTGTTGCCGAGCGTGGTCTGAAACTCGACTGTCGCCGCCAGCGCGTCGCCCAGCAGAGTATCGATGCCCAGATGCGCCCCTTCGCATATCAGCCCGTTGGCATCGAGCCACTTTCGCACGTCCTGCGCATTATGGCCGTAGCAGCCCGCGAACTCTACGCCGTCGTATCCCATCTTGGCCACTTCCTCCAGCACATACGGCAGGTTCTTGGCAGCCTCCTCGCGCACGGAGTAGAGCTGCAGTGCAATCGGTAGTTTTCCCATCGAAGATCCTTTCATCGATCCGTTCATTTCAATTCTGGCACGTATTTCCGGCCGGAAGCGGGGCCGCAGGGGAGCCCGCAGGAACGCCTCAGAGATGGCTGTCCTGATCGCCGATGCCGGTGCGCCAGTTGTCCGCCGGTTCGCCTTCGCCGATCCAGGGCGGCAGCATCTGGTGCAGGCGGTCGCTGAGCGCAGAGAGGTAGGGTTCGTACTGGCGGCGCAGTTCGCGAAGACGGGTATCGGCGTCCGGTCCCGAACTCGGCTGCAGTCCGGCAGCCGTCAGTTTGCCGCGCAGTCTGACAAGCCTCTCGTCCGACAGACGTTCGTCTTTCCAGTCCGGGAGCGGCACCTGGAGCACCAGCGCAATGTCCACGACGGCATGCCGGCACATGGCATAGGTCTGCTTCGCCTGCCAGCGCAGGCCACGCTGCCATTCGGGTTTGTCGTCGAAGCCGACCAGGATCAGCGTGCAGACATCGAGCATCACTGCCAGTGTGGCCAGCCAGGACTCCCGGTCGTGCTGCGAGCGGTAGTAGACCAGCGCCGGATATGACAGATGGCTCTCCAAAAAATCGGAGGCCCACGCCTCCATGGTCAGCAGCAGCGGCGTCAGAGCGTCCATATTGCCGGAGGCGGCATGACGGCGAATCATCTCCCCAGCGGTCGGGGGCGATCCCGCGCGCGAATCGAGCAGAGTGATGCCCGCCTCCCGGCGGGAAAAGCTCTGATAGATGATCGGCAGATACCCGATGACGATGGCCAGGAAACCGAAGCCGACACCCGATTCCAGCACGGCCAGAACCCGCATCGCCGTGCTTGCCGGGGTGACGTCGCCCAGGCCCAAAGTAAAGAATGTGGTGCCGCTCAGATAGATGTCGGTGAAGAAGCCCCTCCCCAAATGCTCCGAGTAGATCGGCGACCCCAGGCCCCACTGAATCAAGGCAAAGCCGAAAATGAGCCCGCAGGCCCAGAGCAGGATCAGCAGCAGCAGGGAGAACGGGCCGAAGGCGTTTGCGACCAGGGACTCTTCGCCTCTCGCCCGAACGCGCCGGGTCAGCAGCCCATAACCTCCCCAGAGAAGCATATAGTAGAGCCGCGTCAGCCGCAGCCGCCGCGTGACGGTCCGGGGCAGCACGATCGTCTCGAAAGTGTCCAAAAGAATGAGCAGCAGCAGCAGTATTCCCGCGCCGATTTTGAGCGTATCCATAATCCTCCGCCCGGCTTCCTGCCGCACACCACAGCCCGCTTTCAGGGCGTGTGTTCCACGCCGCGCAAAACTATTCCTGCCTGGAAATGCAGATGCAGAGCAGGAAATCCCTGGGGCAGAGGGGATTTCCTGCTCTGCCTTTCCTCTGTGCCTCGATATCCTCCCGCGTTGGCGGGTGATTAAAAGCTGTCCTATTTCTTTAGGGCGGCGGCGACTTCAGCTGCGCGGCGGCCCTGAGCGCGGCTGACGGCGAGGTCGGATTCGATGAGCGGGGCGCTGACCTGCCCGGAGGCGGTGCTGGAGCCGTAGGGCCTGCCGCGCACTCAGGGGAGCGTGTTTTTTGCGGCGAGGCCAAGTTTTTTGAGGAGGGCGATCGCGGCCTCCTGCTCTTCAGGCGTGAGGCCGGAAACCGCCTGGCATATCTGTTCGGCATGATCGGGAAAGACAGTGCGGATCAGGGAGCGGCCTTCCTCGGTGAGGTCGGCATAGGTCACACGCCGGTCGGTGGGACAGGCTGCCCGCTGGACCAGTCCCCGTTTCTCCAGCTGGTCGACGACGTAGGTCAGGCTGCCGGACGTGAGAAGGATGCGCTCTGCGAGCACGCCCAGCGTGGTCGGCCCCTTGTGATAGAGGAGTTCCAGCACACCGAACTCGCTGACGCTGAGCGCATGGCGCTGAATGTCCTGACGTGCATGCTCCGACACGCTGCTGTGACAGCGCGTCAGGACAATAAACAGCTGCAGCGCCCGCCGCGTGGCTTCGTCCCGATGCCAGCTCTCCATACCCTGCTCCTCCCCAGAAGGTTTGAATTCAAACCATTTTGGATTCAAACCATTTCACGCCCACTCCCGTCGTTTGGTTCCCGGTCTGTTCGCCTGCCCAGGAATATTTTCGACGCTCCTTCATGCACCTCTTGACACGGAAGGTATAAATAGGCTACTCTCTTCTCGACAACTGCATAGCGTGTGCTTCTTATCGAGAGTGGTTGAGGGATCCGGCCCGTTGACACCACAACAACCACCCGTGCTAAGGCGCGGGCAGGTGCTAAATCCGGGCAGAGTCGATCTGTCTGCAAGATAAGAGAGCGTAAGGCACCCTTACCCGAACGTCTGACGGAATCTTTCCGCCTGCCATTCTGCCTGTACGACCTCTTCTGCGCCGCAGAAGGGTTTTTTTGGTTTTTTGGGGCCGCCGCAGGGCCATTCGCCTGCCTGTCTGCTCTGAACCGCCGCCCGCATCTTGCCCACACATCCTCGTCGTCCCGCCGCCACAAGCGGCCTCCGGCCCACGCGGCCCGCCTATGATGGCGCTGCGCGGATCGGGAGAATGTGGGGAGCGCATCGCTCCCGAAAGGAACTGTTTTCATGTCTAACTTCCGACTGTTTACCTCCGAAAGCGTCAGTGAGGGCCATCCCGACAAACTGGCCGACCAGATCAGCGACGCCGTCCTCGACGCGCTGCTCGCTCAGGATACCGGTTCCCGCGTTGCGCTGGAGACCTTCGTTACGCGCGGCCTCTGCGTCCTCGGCGGTGAGCTGACCACCAAAGCCTACGTCGAGATCGCCGATATCGTGCGCCACACTATCATCGAAGTCGGCTACGACCGCACCGACTACGGCTTCGACGGCCACACATGCGGCGTCATGCTGGCGATTCAGAAGCAGTCCCCCGACATCGCGCAGGGCGTCGACCGCACCGATCCCAAAGAGCAGGGCGCAGGCGATCAGGGCCTGATGTTCGGCTACGCGGTCAACGAGACCGAGTCGCTGATGCCCCTCGCGCTGGCCATCTCCCACGATCTGACCCGCGTCATCGCCGAAGTCCGCCACTCCACCCCCAGCCTCGGCTTCCGCCCGGACGCCAAGGCGCAGGTCACCATCGCCTACGGCGCCGACGGCAAGCCGGACCATATCGATACCATCGTCGTCTCCACGCAGCACGATGAGCAGCAGACCCTGGAGCAGGTGCAGGCGAACGTCCAGGAATACGTCATCGGTCCTGTCCTGAAGAAGTACAGCCAGTACATAAAGGGCAACATCAAGTACCACATTAATCCGACCGGCCGCTTCGTCGTCGGCGGCCCCCAGGGCGATACCGGCGTCACCGGGCGTAAGATCATCGTCGACACCTACGGCGGCGCGGCCCGCCACGGCGGCGGCGCGTTCTCCGGCAAGGATCCGTCCAAAGTCGACCGCTCTGCAGCCTACACCGGCCGCTACATCGCCAAGAACATCGTCGCCGCCGGCCTGGCTGAGCGTGCCGAGATTCAGCTCGCCTACGCCATCGGCGTCGCCGAGCCGGTCAGCGTCCTGGTCGATACGTTCGGCACCGGTAAGATCAGTGAGGACGAGATCGTCACCCGCGTGCGCAAGGCCATCGACCTGCGTCCCCGCGCCATGATCGAGCGCCTCGAACTGCTCAATCCCGCCCGCATCAAGTACCTGGAGACCGCCAAAAACGGCCACTTCGGTCCGAGCCGCTTCCCCTGGGAGCAGACCGACCTCGCCGCCAGCATCGGCTGACGCTGTCCGTTCGCCCCCGCAGCCGGAAGCGTTCCTCGCGGACGTTTCCGGCTTTTTATTTTTCACCGGATATAGCCAATCTGCCTAATTCATCATTACCATCAAACACTATTCCTATCGCGCATGAGACTGGGGCATAGAAACTGCACATGCACCTGGCTGCGTTCCAGCGCTGTGCGGTGTATCCACCAGTCAGTATCCGTCGCATTCAAAATAAAGGGCGACTCGCCACTTGCCAGCGCAACGGCCACGAATTTGCGGTCGCTTCGGTCGAATGC
>JAYTGR010000227.1:0-2240 GCA_043733205.1 Chthonomonadaceae bacterium | reverse complement strand
CCATCAGCTGGATGGCGTTGTAGCCCAGCGCCTTGATGCGCGGCACCAGATCGGCAGTGAACTCCGCGAACGTGCCGACCTTGTACTCCTCCGTCGCCATGCCGACATGCGCCTCGTAGATCCGCAGCCCCTGCTTCAAGTGAGGAGAGGCATGCTCGAAGCGATAGGGGACCGGAGGCAGCCAGATCTGAGCGGCGAAACCTTTCGTCTGCGGATCCTGCACCACGCGGCGGGCATAGAGGGGAATACGGTCCATTGCGCCGATGCCGGAGAGGACATGCACCTTCACCTGACTGCCGTGCGCCAGCGGATTGACGCCATCGACGTCCGGCAGGAACAGGGTCCAGACGCCCTCCGCGCCGCGTTCGAGCGGGTGGCTGCGCCGGTCCCAGCCGTTGAAGTCGCCCGTCAGAAAGAGCTGGTGCGCCGCAGGCGCCCATTCGCGGTACCAGACGCCAGGGCGGCCTGCCCGCTCTCCCCGATGAAAACCGAAATAGTCGTGTCCCTGGCTGATCGGGCCGAGCAGTCCACCCTGTCCGTCGATCTGCGCCAGCGCGGAGACGTAACGGTCCCGGCGGTGCCGCACAGCGCCTTCATACGGCTGCAGGGTGGCGTCGGACTGGACGAGAGCGGGCAGGGGGGCGTCGGTGTTCATCGGCGAACTCTCCTAATGGGTTTTGGCGCTGCCGCCCCAGGCCTTTTGCGCCCAGCGGTCCATGGCGTCGTAGCGGTCTTCCCAGGTGGTGTACATCGCGCCTTCGATACCGGGAACGTCGCGGGTGTTGGCGATCCATTGCGTGATGTTCGCGCCATCGTCGTCGCCGTCGTAGTAGCCGGAGAGGATCTGTTTGAGGCCCAGATCGGCGAAGAATTTGCAGTTTTTGCCCATCAGGCCGCCGTGCCAGTTGACGATGCCGACATCCTTGTCGAGCCCTTTCCAGGAGTCTTTCAGGGAGCCGTTCACCGCGTAGAAGTGATCGACGGCATTGTGGAGGGGATCGAACATGTCGTTCCAGACCCAGATGCCCGCGTCCGGGCGGAGGTCGCGAATGATTTTGGCGGCTTTGCGGACGTTCCAGGCCAGCAGCTGACCGGGCGTCATGTGCATGCTCTGGCAGAGGGCGCACTGGTCGATCACGCGCAGTTCGTCGTGCGACATCAGGAAGGCGGCGGGATGCAGCAGATCGTTCGCCTTCTTCACTTCGGCGGCCCAGTCGGTGAAGATCTTAGGTTCGCTGAGGCAGCTGGTGATGCGGTCCTCGTAGATGATGAGCGGATGGTAGCAGCTCACGCGCAGGCGGTCGCCGTCGTGAATGCGCGAGTTCGGGGTCAGATGGATCGGAGGCGGATCGTGATAAGCGCGATACGGATGGAGTTCGGGATCGACGATCTTAAGGTAGTCGCGGCCCTCTTCGCAGACCGTGCCGTTCTCGGCATGCACGGTGACGGGGCAGCCCGGCCGGCGCAGCACGTTGACGAGGCCGATCTCTTCGCAGGTCAGATCGTCCCACCAGAGCCTGCCGTCTTTGCCGTTCCAGGAGCCGAGGTAGAGCAGTCCCTTGCTGTTGTCGAGGCTGTTGAAGACGAGGTCGTAGTGGGTCCAGTCCTGGGTCTTGTCCGCGTGGAAGGTCTGGAAACTGATGGAGCGTCCGGAGTCGGCGGTCAGCACTTCGATGTTGGGGTCGGCGGGGACGAGGTTCTCGGTCTTGACCCAGAAGGAGAGACGGTACTGGCGGTGCGGCTGCAGGTCGAGCGGCTGCATGATGCGCGCGTGGCGGGCCGGGTTTTTGCCGATGCTCTCCATGCGCAGCGACGTCTTCCCGCCATGCACGACATCGTGATCGGCGAAGGTCGTCACGCCTTCGTCGTCCTGAAAAGCCCAGCGTTTGAAGTGATTGCCTTCCGCCTCTTCGAAGTCCGCATTGAGGATCTTCGTCGGGTTGTCGGGGTGAAACGTCGCGATGCCGTCGTGCGCGCCGAACAGGGCGTCCTTGGAAAGCACCCCCTCCGTATAGTTTCTGTCGGGCGAGTTGCCCATAACGATCGCGACGATATCGAGCCCATACTTCTGCGCGGCCTGCCGCAGCTCTGCCGCCTTCGCCTCCGGTACATTCGCGGCAAACGCGACTCCGTTGTACCCATCCGCCTGCGCGCGCGGGAACCGGGCGATCATGCGATCCACCTCTTTCGGATCGCTCATATCCCGCCAGATAAAGAGCCACCGCTTCTGCATCCGCCCA
>JAYTGR010000226.1:0-6396 GCA_043733205.1 Chthonomonadaceae bacterium | reverse complement strand
AGGAGTACGATCGATGTCAAGGCCGAAACTCAGTATTTCGCTTGTCAATACCAATAACTGCAAACTGCTCAAGGTCTGCCTGCATTCGCTCTGCGACGTCGATCATGGAGTGGAGTTCGAGACGATCCTGGTGGACAACGTTTCGACGGACGGCAGCGCCGAGATGGTGCGAACGGAGTTTCCGCAGGTCAAACTGATCGAAAACACGTTCCGTATGGGGTTTGCCGCCAACCACAATCAGGCGATCGAGGCCAGCCAGGGCGAACATGTTTTTGTCCTGAACGAGGATACGGTCGTACGTCCGGGCGCGCTGAAAGCGCTCTGCGACTTTCTGGATACGCATCCGGATGTCGGGGCGGTAGGCCCGCGCCTCGAAAACCCGGATGGAACACTGCAGAAAAGCTGCTATCGGTTTCCCTCGCCGCTGCGAGTGGTGGCCGAGAATCTGCTGCTGGTCGCCGCCTTTCCCACCAGCCCGCTCTGGGGCGATTATCGGGCATTCGAACACGATAAACTGCGTTATGTGGATTTTGTAAGCGGCGCCGCCTTCCTGGTGCGCCGCGAAGTGATCGAGAAGACGGGGCTGCTCGACGACGGATTCTTCATCTATTCCGAAGAGACCGACTGGCAGCTGCGCATGCATAAAGAGGGCTGGAAAGTGGCCTTCCTGCCGGATGTGACGATCGTGCATTACGGAGGACAGAGCAGTGTGGCGATCAAAGATCGTCAGTTCTGCGAGTTCCACCGCAGCCAGCTGCGCTTTATGCGCAAGCACTATGGTCCGTTCGGGGAGTTCGTCAATCGAAGCGCCATGTGCATCGGCGCCGTCCTGCGGATGACGATCTGGTCGCTTTTATCCGTAGTAAAACCATCCAAGCGTGCCGAACTCAAGCCTCAGATCGAACTTTGGGGACGTATTCTGAAATGGTATCTTGGGAAGGGGCCGCACGAAGGCATTCGTGAACTGGCCCAGCAGCAGGCTGCCGCACAGCAGTCCGCTCTTCCTCCTGCCGCCTGAATCGGAACAGCGCAGGCTTCGGTCGGGAACTCCGTGCTGAGATGGCCGGGGAAGGTAGCACCGAATTATGAAATTCAACGAATTTAAATTAACCTCCACCTCTATGCTGGTGGTCACGACACTGATCCTCGGATGCTTTATGGCGCTGGGGGCCGGCCTGACCATGGACGATCCTATGATCGTTTATGGCATCATCTATGGCTCTATATTCCTCGCCATTGCCTGGCGATTTCCGGCCCTCGCTCTGGCAATTACTTTCGGCTCCGCGCCTCTGCAGGAGGATCTCACGAACGGTGTCGGTTCACTGCGGTTTTCCATCGCGGAGATCGATCTCGCGCTCTGTTTAGCCGTATTCGTGTTTCGCTGGATCACGCAGCGCCGTAAAATTAAATTCGGGCCCTATATTGGGCCTGTCCTCATCTATTTGGCTGTCTGCATGGCTTCTTCGCTGGCCGACTGGCATCCGGATACCGTCCTTACGGCAATGAGTCAGATGATCCTCTATTTTATTCTGGCAACAGTTCTCTTTTCGAACTTTGCGCAGAAGCCGGAGCAGCTGCTCTGGGGGTTCCATATCCTCATTGCGCTCTGCATCTTCCTGTCTTTAGCCGGACTCACGACAGGCAGTTTCTTTATCTATGGACTGCACAAGAACGGTGTGGGCTCGTCGCTTGGCTTCGGGGTGATCGTCTGCATCGAGTTATGGATGGCGGCGGAAAAAGGCAAGACGAAGATCTTTCTGTTCCTGGCCACCATCGTCATTACGGCAGGCCTTATCTTTACCCTGTCGCGCGGATCGTGGGTGGGAGCTATCGCCGGAACCGTGGTGGTCATCGCCCTGCGCGGAAAATTCAGATTCCTCCTGCAGGTTTTGGTCGTACTGATCCCTGTTGTGGTGATTTTCTGGAACCTTCTGCCGCAGGAAAAAAGAGAGTACGCGAGCGGTTTCGGCCGGGAACGCGATAACATCGAGGCGCGCTATCAGACGATCGATTACGCCCGAGAACAGTTTGAGAAGAGCCCCTTCTATGGCGTAGGAATCGGACTGCGCAAAGAGGTCGATGCCACGAACATCTTCTGGATCACTCTGGCAGAGACAGGTGTGCCCGGTCTGCTGGCGTTCGGGGCCGTTCAGATCGTCACGTTCCTGATGCTTTACAAAACGCAGAAGAGACTGAATCGTACCGATAAGCTCTATCCTCTTATCGGCGCACCTGCCGGACTGATGGTCAACAAACTGACGCACGGAATGGTGGACCACTACTACGCCCGTGGACCGCTCCTGATGGTCTGGGCCAGCGTCGGCATGGCGACGATGGTCTATCACATCCTGCAAAACCGCGAGGCGATGGCAATGCATCAGAGCGCTGTGCTCTCGGAAGAGGCGTATCGCCAGCGTGTCCTTGAGACGATGAAGATAAGGCAGGCGAGTGGGTAAAGACTGGGAGCAGTTTGTCAAATTCTGCCTGATTGGCGCTTCGAGCACGGCGCTCGATGTGGTGATCTCCCGTCAGCTTATGGATCGGTTCGGCATGCCATGGTTTCAGGCAAACACGCTCTCGTTCGCGGTCGCGGTGACCAATGGCTACCTCTGGAACAGTCTGTGGACCTTCCGTGGAATGGGAGCGGCCCGAAGGCACACGCAGTACCTGAAGTTCGTTGCGGTGAACCTGGTGGGCTATGGGCTGAATACCCTGATTATGGCGCTGATGTTTCTGCTGCTGACCGGGCATGTGAACGGCACGCCTCCCCGTCCCATCTGGGCGCTGGCAAAAGGGACCGCAATCGTGCTGGTGGCGATGTGGAACTTTCTGGCCAACAAGCGCTGGACTTTTGCCGAACCCCAGGCACAGCCGCTGAAGTGAGAGAGGCCTGTGCAGGAGAGCTGCCATCGCATTGACGTCAGGGAGAACATGAGTACTTTACGTGTTGCGCTGTTTACGGATTCCGATGTGTTCGCAGGGACCGAACGCTATATGCTCGATCTTGGCTGTGCGCTGAGCGAACTGGGGGTGAACGCGATGATCGCCTGCCCGACGCCCAGCCTTTTGGCGGAACGGGCGGCCGCCGAGGGACTGACTGTCATCCCTGTCCCAAAAGCGGGGCTGATCAATCGTCCGGCGATAAAGAAGTTCGCTGAACTTTTTCAGTCCGGCCAGCTCGACATCTTACATGCCAACAATGGACGCACTTCGCTCGCATCGGCCCTGGCTGTGCGGCAGGCCCGCACAGGCCGCTTCGTGGCGACGCAGCATTTTCTCGATCCCGAGCATGTCAGCCATACCGGGCTGAAAGCGATGATCTTTCACGCGGCGCACCGCTGGGTAAGCCGGTATATGGCGCACTGCATCGCGATCTCGGAGGCTGCGCGCGCCGGTGTGCTGCGGCGCGGTGAGGCCCCAGAGCAGAAGGTAACGACGATCCTGAACGGTATTCGGCCGCTCGATCCTCAGAAACTGTCTTCCCCCGCGCAGATCAGGGCAGAACTCGGGATCGATCACGAGACACCCCTGATCGTCTGTGTGGCGCGTCTGGAGCGGGAAAAGGATGTGCGTTCGCTGATTGCCGCGATGACCGAAGTGAAGGCGGCATTTCCGGACGTGCGGTGCGTTGTCGCAGGCCAGGGCGCCCAGCAGGAGCTGCTGACGGCGCAGATCGAGCAGGCCAGCCTGCAGGGCGCCATACAGCTGCTCGGGTTCCGGAAAGACGCGCAGGCGCTGATTCAGGCAGGCGATATTTTCGTGCTCCCCAGTCTCGCAGAGCCGTTCGGCCTGGTGATTCTGGAGGCGATGGCGCTGGGTCGTCCTGTGATCGCCACGGATGCGGGCGGACCGCCTGAGATCGTCGAGGAAGGCGTGACAGGTCTGCTGGTTCCCCCGTCCGATCCGCCCGCGCTGGCAGCCGCAATCCGGCGGCTCCTCTCCGACCGAAAGGCTGCCGAGGCGATGGGGCGGGGCGGCCAGGAACGGTTCCAGGCGCGTTTTACCGCCGCCCGTATGGCCCAGGATATGCTGGCGCTGTACCGCCGCATTCTCTAATCGAAGGAACTCCCCTTATCCCTATGCGTGTTCTTTTGATTTCACACACCTGTCAGTCGCGTACCGAGGGGCAGCCGAAAGCAGCGCTGCTGGCGCAGCGGCCCGGCATCGAACTAAAAGTCCTGATTCCGGAACGCTGGATGCACTATGGGCAGTGGCGCGAAGCACAGCCTCCGCTCGATAACGCCTTCGACTGCGAAATCGGCAGGGTCTGCTGGCCGTGGGCAGGCGATCGTATCGGATTCTATATGCACTGGTATCCGGGAATGGAGAAGCTGCTGCGCAGTTTTCGACCGGATATCATCGACCTGTGGGAGGAGCCCTGGGCTCAGGTCAGCGTGCAGGCCTGCCGCCTGCGTAATCGGCTCCTGCCCGGCACGCGCATTGTGGCGGAGACAGAACAGAATATCAACAAAAAACTGCCTCCTCCGTTCGAACCGTACCGGCGTTTCACCCTGCAGCAGGCGAATTTCGTCGTGGCACGTAATCGGGAGGCTGTGGAGATCGTGCGCTCGAAAGGCTACCGCGGCCCGGCGGAGGTTGTGCCGAACGCAGTAGACGCCGAGCTGTTCCACCCCATGGATCGGGCGGAGTGCCGGCGCGAACTGGGCCTTGCCGGGTTTGTGGCGGGCTATGTAGGGCGGATGGTCGAGGAAAAGGGGCTGATGGAGATGGTGGACGCGCTGGCGCTCTGCCCCTCCCATTTCCGCCTGCTGTTTGTCGGATCCGGCGCGTATCAGGCGGAACTGGAGAGGCGTGTTCGGGAGATAGGCAGGGAATCTCAGGTGACGTTTCTGCCGGGCCGGCCGCTGGAACAGCTGCCGCAGGTGATGAACGCCCTGGACGTTCTGGTGCTGCCCTCGCGCACAACGCCGAGCTGGAAAGAACAGTTCGGGCGGGTGCTCATCGAGGCGAACGCCTGTGGAACTCCGGTCATCGGTTCGAGTTCCGGGGCTATTCCGGAAGTCATTGGGAAAGCGGGCATCGTCGTCCCGGAACGCAACTCCAAGGCCCTGGCAGACGCGCTGCGCGACCTGGAAGCGGATCCGGCCGTTTGTGCCGCCATGGGCAGGATCGGGCGGCTGCAGGTCGAGGAGAACTACACCTGGCAGCGGGTCGCCGAGCGCATGAGCGGGATTTACGAGAAGGTCATGCAGGGCCCCTAAGCGGGATTTCCCGGCCGGCCATCCGGAGCGGCCGGCAGCAGGCCGGGGAAACAAGCAAGGCTCCCAAGGAAAGGCGAGCCTCACACGACGGGTACGGAAAGCGACTATCGCTAAACTAATGAGGCAGGACAAAATCCCGCCTGGGCGAACGATTAGGAGTCGGGATGGTGGAACTACAACTTTCGTGTGAAGTGCTGGCCTCACATAATGAAGAGACCGCCGCCGCGCCGCCGCGATCGACGGTACGGCCTGCCGTCACCCTCCTGAAAACGATCGTCTATTTCGATCATACGGCGCTGATGAGCGGGGGGGAGATCGCCCTGCTGCATCTGATCCGGCACATCGATACCGGCCGCTATCGCCCCGTCGTCGTCCTCAGCGCCGACGGACCGCTGCGCACCCACCTGATCGAAGCGGGCGTCGAGACCCATCTCCTGCTGCTCGATGAAAATGTCGGAGACGCCCGCAAAGACAGCCTGAGTCTGCGCAGCCTTCTCCAGCCGCGTGCAGCCCTCTCCGTCCTGCGCTACGCCTGCCGCCTCGCCCGTTTCCTCAAAGCCCGCCATGCCCAGCTTCTGCACACCAACTCGCTCAAGTCGGATGTCATTGGCGGCATCGCCGGTCGTCTCGCGCATGTGCCTGTGATCTGGCACCTCCGCGACCGCATTGCTGCCGATTACCTGCCCGCACCCGCCATCACCGGATTTCGCTGGCTGGCGCGCCTCCTGCCCAACTGTATCCTCGCCAACTCTCAGGCCACTCTCCAGGCTCTGGAACCCCGTGCCAATTGCGGCCGAGCGATCATAAAAGCGGGCTGGCTGCAAACCACGTTACAGGTGGTTCATGATGGCATTCCCGCCGCTGCCGCTCCCAGCTCTTCTCCCCTTTCCGTTAAGGGGCCTTCGATCGGTCTGGTGGGGCGTTTGAGTCCGTGGAAAGGGCAGCACATCTTTCTGGAAGCGGCCGCTCTGGTGCATAAGCAGTTTCCGGAAGTCCGCTTTCAGATCATCGGCTCGGCTATGTTTGGGGAAGAAGAGTACGAAGCGGAAGTGCGGCAGCTGTGCAGGACGCTGGAGCTGTCCGAATGCGTGGAGTTCATGGGGTTCCGCAAGGACGTCCCCGCCCTGATCGCCCAGCTGGATGTACTGGTGCATGCTTCGACGATCGGCGAGCC
>JAYTGR010000225.1:0-2247 GCA_043733205.1 Chthonomonadaceae bacterium | reverse complement strand
GCGTCAGCCACTCGATGCGCTCCTGCGGGGCGCAAAGAGCGGCGGATCGAAGCGCCCCCTCGAACTCTGCGACGTCGACACGAACGGCAGACCGATTCAAGGAGAGACAGGCGCGTGCTGCGACAAGGACAGACCCAGCTTCGGCGTCGGGCGGCTCCAGCTGGCAGCGCAGGGAGCCGGCAGAGACACGCAGGCTGAGGCGGCCTTCCTTCGAATTTGGCCAGAATAGGTCGGCCAGGACTTCACGGGAGTGAGGCACGTCCGGATAGAAAGCCAGATAGGCCAGAAGCGCGCCTGTTTTGTAAGTCCGAAATCGGGTGATTCGCCTGTCTCCCCGCTGGACCTGCAGGCCGCCGAACAGTGTGATAGCACAGGCTTCTTTCATCGGATATCACCAGGTCTTTTCGATTGAAACAATCGGCACACCCACCATAGTTACACCTTCCCGATCGTTCTTCCTCTCTATTCGCCACCGCGCAGCGAAATCCTGTAACGCTGCTGTAACGCGGCCTCTGTACAATGGACGAGAGAGTCGATGCCGCTCATGCAGGAGGCATCGAACATCTTACACCAGGAGGTATTTATGTCCGGACCGACACCCGATCCTACGAAGCCTAACCGGGGACCATCCTCTTCTTTCCCTTTATCATCGGCCTTTGCTGGAACAGAGGCATTGACGCGCCGCGATCTGCTTCTGCTCTCCGCTGCGACGCTCACCTCCCTGTCTCTTTTTGGCTGCGGCGGAGGCGGAGGCAGCCCGGCCTCGAATGTTTCTCTTCCCGGCCGGACTCCGCCTGCGGGCAGTCTGACGAACCAGATCCTGCAGTATTCGAATTCTGCGGACCGCCTCTCCTCTTTATGGCAGGCGCAGTCTGCAAACATCAACGGGATGACGAGTTTCGCCTCGACGGGAGTGTCCCGGGATACGACGACAAGCTGGGTCACGTATGTCCAGGGTACGTACTATGGCCTGCTGGGTATCGAGAGCATGTACGAGATATTTGCCCGCCAGTTCGTAGAGTTCGACAACATCGGCTATCTCGCAGAACAGATTACCGCTCAGAATAAACTGCAGGGCGCCAACGCTCTGAATAATCCGCAGTGGCTGCTTGCCATGATGGAGCGAGGGCATCAGGCCATCGTCACTTTTGGCTATATACTGGAGGCGCTGCAGACGAATGGGCTGGGTGCGCTTATACAGACGGTTCGCGAAACCACCGACCCGACCGCACAGCTTGTTTTTTATGGAGTCCTTACCGAGATCTTCAATGGCTGGATCGCCGAACTGGCGGCGCGCGTACAGTATCCTGTGGATCCGGCCTGGCTTTTGGACGTGGGAAATTCCGCCCCCGTAACCAACGCCTCCCTTCTGACGGAACTGGATCGGATAGTTCCCATCCTCAATGATCTTCCCTTCGGCCCCGGCTTCAATCAGACGCAGCCTTTGCGATCCGCTCCTACTCGTGGCGAGCAGATTATCGACCCGAAGGATGCTTTGCCTTCGGTCATCGGTGAGATACTGAAAAACCTCAAAGAGACCCTCAACAACCCAAAAGAGGTCAAAGAAATCCTTGTCACTATCGAGACCGATCTCAACAACTACACCAAACGTATCGACCTGGATCAGACGGCTCTTGCGAAATTCGTGCTGAAGAACATTGCCAAGGAGATCGTGAAGGACGTCATCAAGAAAGCGATCGTGGACGGATTAACAAAGTGGAAGGGCAAGCTTGTCGGCACCATCGCAGACTGTATCATCGAGATTCTGGACAAATCCAAGGACCTGGCCACATACTTTAGCGGCACCATCGCGACTCTCGAAGTGCTGCCGCTCGCCATCGTTTTCGCAACGCTGACCGCACTGCAGATTCAAGCCATTCTGCAAAAACTGCAGGAATGTCTCGACAAGATCCAGATGGAACTGCCTGGCCGCCCGCCTATTCTTCTTAAAGGGACGGTCACGACCGACAACTATCCGCCGCCCGTGAGGATTCCTTTTGTAAGAGTTGTTACCGCAGAGACCGACCAGATTCGGGCCACGAAGATCGTAAAAGGACAAATCCTTCGAAGGAGACGCAGGAAGCCCAAACTGCCTGTGGAGCTGAAAGCCATTCAGCTCAAACTCAATCCGGATGGCAGTATCTCCACGGTTCGCGGCACGCTTACCACGACAGAGGTGTCTGCTCAGATTATCACTCCGGACGGCAATCCGCCTGGATCTCCCAGCCGGAGCGTCACGCGCGCAGC
>JAYTGR010000224.1:0-6401 GCA_043733205.1 Chthonomonadaceae bacterium | reverse complement strand
TTCTGGCCGCGCAAAGAGGACATGGAAGGCTTTATGATCGCCAACCGCAGCCTGAGCATTCCGGTGTTCGTGGCGACTCTGGTAGCGACCTGGTACGGAGGAATTCTCGGAGCGGGGGAGTTCGTCTATGGGGATGGATTGGCGGCCTGGGTATCGCAGGGGCTGCCTTATTACGTCTTCGCCATCGTGTTCGCGCTGATTTTAGCGCGCCGAGTGCGCGGCGGAGCCGCCCACCTCTATACCATTCCCGACAAGTTCGCGCAGGCCTACGACCGCAAGACCGCTCTGCTCGCCGCCTGCTTCGCCTTCTTCTATGCCGCTCCCGCCACCTATGTGCTGATGGTCGGCACGCTGCTGCATCTGCTCTTCGGCTGGCCTCTGCCCATCGCGATGGCAGTCGGGATTCTGTTCTCGGTCGCCTATGTGTTTCGGGGTGGGTTTCTGTCGGACGTGCGCGTCAACACGCTGCAGTTTGTCTTGATGTTCACGGGATTTTTGATGGTGACAGGGATTTGCCTGGCGAAGTTTGGCGGGGTCGCCTATCTGATGCACACGAAGACGCTCCCTCCTACCCATCTCAAGCTTCTGGGCACACACGATCTGGCCTGGGCTGCCGTCTGGTTCTTTATCGCCTTGCAGACCCTGAGCGACCCTGGCTTCCACCAGCGCTGTTATGCCGCCCGTACGCCCCGCACGGCCGCTGTCGGCATTCTGATCGCCGTGCTCTGCTGGATGCTCTTCGATACCCTGACGACCACGACCGGCCTCTTCGCCCGCGCGCTCGTGCCTGGCCTGACCGACGCCAAAATGGCGTTTCCGGCGCTTGCGGAACGGGTGCTTCCGACAGGACTGAAAGGGCTGTTCTATGTCGGGATGCTCGCACCCATCATGGCGAGCCTCGTCTCCTATACCTTTATCGCTGCTGTCACCGTGGGACGCGACCTCGTCTGGAGACTGCGCAGCGATCCCGACGAGACGAAAGTGCCGCACTACACCCGTTACGGCCTGATCGCCTCCTCCCTCTTCGCACTCTTCGTCGCCATGAAGGTTCCCTCCGTCGTGCAGCAGTGGTATATCTTCGGGAATGTCTACGTGCCGGGGATGCTGATCCCTCTGCTCGGCGCTTATGCCCCGTCGCCTCGCTGGAAAACCCACCCCCACTTCGCCTTCCTCTCCATGCTGGGCGGAGCCTCCGTCGCGCTCGGCTGGCTGTTCTGGGGCTTGCAGCACGGCGGCCTCGACGATCCCCATTTCCCTCTCAACTGGCAGCCAATGTTTCCAGGCCTCCTCGCGGCCGTAGCCTTCTACAGCCTTGGTCTGGTGAGAAGGTCGCCTGCACCTGATATGACCGACATAGTCCGATAGTCCCCGCTCCGCGTTTTACCGGGCGGCCTAGCCCCCCGCCCCCTTCCCGAAACGGCTTATCTTGTCCCTTAAGGCCGCCGCCCCTAAAGGAGCGGCCTGCTGAGAAAGTGAAGGCCCATAAATGGGCCTGGGAGAGCTGTCAAGGAGATTGAGGCTCATTGTAAGGGAACACCTGCTGCCTCATTATTTTCGCGTAAAGACTTGCTTACGCCAGACCCAGACCCCTTCAGGGGTCTTGCCAAAGACAGCCCGCTCCTTTAGGGGCGGGCTGAACGGGGTAAAGCGTGGAAAGGTATTGCCTTGTCAAAGCAGACTTTGCTAAGGGTCAAGATAAGCCCGACACGGGAAGGGGAGCTCCTACGCCGCATTGCCTTTGTGCGCTCGATCCTGTCACAGAAGCAGGCGCAGGTTTGAGGAAGTCTTTGTTTCACGATAGAGGGGCCGAGAGCAGCCGCGAAGGTTAAGTGGAAGCAGGTCGGTCCTTGTCGGGGCACCCCCTTCCCTGTGAGCGGAGCGAACGAAATTCATCGCGCGGAAGCGATGAATTTGGACTGCCCGAAGGGCGACCTTTCCGGAAAGGGGGCGGGGGGTTAGGTCGCCCGGTAAAACGCGGAGGAGCCTGCCGATATTCTCGCTTGTCTGCAGCACTACTCCCAGGTGATGAGAGAGAGTTCGATCGGGAGTTCGGCGTCGGGGTGGGTGGGCAGGACACGCACGGAGAAGCCCTGCTGGCCGCTCTGTTCGCACGGGATGTCGCCTTCGTAGTAATGCAGCCCGTCCGTCTCCGATTTCCATGTCAGGGAGGCAGGGGTGCCGTGGACGACCTGGCGGTTGGTATCGAGCACGCCATGCACGGCCTGCACCGTCACATCGCTCGGGGTCAGCCCGCCGAGGCGGACGCGTGCGCTGAAGTGCAGCGTATCGCCGACATGGTAGTCGCCGACAGCGCCTTTTTCGGTGGGCCAGCCATCGGCGGTTTCCGGCTTGACCACCATCTCCACCCCTTCCACTTTGACTCCGTTCCACTGCTCCCGCATTTTCTGCTTCCAGGCGACCAGGGTCTTCGCCCGCGCCATATCATCCGCGAGCAGCATGCTGCTGCGCCGGGACGAAGGCAGATAGAAACGATCGGCATACTCCGCGACCATGCGGTGCGTGTTGAAGCGTGGGCAGAGCAGACGCATGGAGCTGCGCACACGACTGAGCCAGGCGCGGGGAATGCCCTCCACATTGCGGTCGTAGAATATCGGTACGACCTCTTTCTCCAGGATCTCGTAGAGGGCGCTGGCTTCGAGGCGATCCTGTTCCGCCGGATCGCTGTACTCTTCTCCGCGCCCGATAGACCAGCCTGCGCCGGGCTCATAGCCCTCCGCCCACCAGCCGTCTGGGATAGAGACGTTGAGGCCGCCGTTTGCCAGGATCTTCATACCGCTCGTGCCGCTCGCCTCCATCGGGCGGCGCGGCGTGTTGAGCCAGATATCGACTCCCTGCACCAGTTTGCGCGCGACTGTCAGGTCGTAGTCTTCCAGGAAGACGATCCGAAGCCGTGCCTCGGAGCGGCTGGCAAACTGCACGATCTGCCGGATCAGCTCTTTGCCGCCGTCGTCTTTCGGGTGCGCTTTGCCCGCCATCACGATCTGCACCGGGCGATGGGGATCGTTCAGCAGGCGGAACAGGCGCTCTGGGTCCGAGAGCAGCAGGGTGGCCCGCTTGTAGGTCGCGAAGCGGCGGGCGAAGCCGATGGTCAGGGCATTGGGGGAGAGCACCTCACGGGTCTGACGGATCTCATATTCGCTGCGATTGCGATGCTCGTACTGCGCCTTAAGACGGGTGCGGGCGAACTCCACCAGGGCGGCCCGCCTGCGCTCACACACACGCCACAGCTCCTCGTCCGGGATACTGTCCACTTTGGCCCAGATCGCTGGGTCGCTCATATCCCACTGCCAGCGCGCACCGAGATACCGGTCGAGCAGGTCGGACATCTCGCGGGAGATGAACGACCGGATATGCACGCCGTTGGTGACATGGCCGACCGGCACCTCTTCTTCCGGGAAGCCGGGATAGCCGGCCTGCACCATGCGGCGCGACACCTGACCGTGCAGTTTGCTGACGCCGTTGACATGGTGCGCATGCCGCAGCGCAAAGACCGCCATATTGAACTTCTCGCCCTGATCGCCGCGATTTACACGGCCCAGCGCCATGAACTCGGGAAAAGGCAGCCCCATCTGCTCGACATAGGAGCCAAGGTAGCGGCTAAGCAGGTCCGGGGTGAAGTAGTCGAAGCCGGCGGGGACGGGAGTATGCGTGGTGAAGAGATTCCCGGCGGCCGCCGCCTCGCGCGCTTCGGCATAGCCGACGCTGTGCGCGACCATCTGCATGCGGGCGCGCTCCAGCGCCATAAACGCCGAGTGGCCTTCATTCATGTGGCAGGCGGTCGGAGTGATACCAAGCGCGGTAAGGGCACGCACTCCGCCAATTCCCAGCACGATCTCCTGCATCAGCCGCATCTCGACGTCGCCGCCATAGAGCCGGCCCGTGATGTTCTGATCCTGTTCGCTGTTGGCCGGAATGTTGGTGTCGAGCAGATAGAGCGGAATGCGTCCGACCTGCACCTTCCACACCTGTGCTTTGACCACCCGCCCCGGAAAATCGAGAGAGATGCAGAGCGGTTCGCCCTGAACGTCGAGTTCCAGCTGCAGGGGCATATTGTAAAAATCGTTGTCCGGATAGCGCTCCTGCTGCCAGCCGTCGGTATTGAGCGACTGTCGGAAGTAGCCTTCCTGGTAGAGCAGCCCGACGGCGACGAGCGGCAGCCCCAGGTCGCTGGAGGACTTGAGGTGGTCGCCGGAGAGGACTCCCAGGCCGCCAGAGTAGATCGGCAGGCACTCCGTCAGGCCGAACTCCATGCTAAAATAGGCGATCCGCACGTCGGACTGGCTCGGGTAGTGGCGCTGGTACCAGGTGTTGCGCGACTGCAGATAGGAGTCCAGTCCACGACCGATACGTTCCAGTTGGGCCAGGAAGGCTTCGTCCAGTGCAGCGTCCCGCAGGCGCTCCTGAGCGATGCTGCCCAGCATGCGCACAGGGTTGTGTCCGGTCTGTTCCCACAGTTCGGGATCGAGAGTGTTGAACAGGGCGATGGTTTCTGGGTCCCACGCCCAGCGCAGATTGTAAGCGATATCACGCAGCCCGTGCAGCGATTCGGGCAGAGAAGGCACGACATGAAACGAATGAACGGTTGGCATTAGGGAAGTTCCTCCACCCCGACTCTTCCCCGTTCAGCCCTCCGTTCCCTGCAAACGGACCGGCTCTTAATAAGATTTTAACAGTTTGCCATGCATTTGACCTGTTGGGGCTTGTGATGCGCCCACAATCACCAGCGCCCCAAGATCGCATTTCTCTGCATCCAGGGATGGATTTCCGAAAATTCAGGAAGAGAAGCACTGTGGAGAAAAGCAGGGTCGTTCCGTTTCCCCTCTGTGAGCGTTCGCGCGGCACGATGGACTAAAGTCCTTCGCTTGGGGCCTGTGGCCGAAGGTCCGCCTGCGCGGACTCGGGTACGGCTCTCTGACGGAATCTGAATTATCCTGCAGAGGAGGGGTCAAGAGCAGGAAGTCGGAGGGGCGAGCGCGAATCGGGAAACTATGGAAAACACAACGCCTCTACCCGATGCTGCGGCCCCAACAGTTCCGCTGCCCCTGACGCTCGACGACATCTACACGCACAAAATTTTCGAGGCCGCCCGCCTGCAGCAGCCGCACTGGATGCAGGACAGTCTGCGCTTTAGTTATGTCGATCACGCTCCGGACAGCGAAACCAATACCCTCTGGCTCTTTGAGGTCGCGACAGGCGCGCGTACTGTCGTTATTCCGGAAGCGGCTCTGCACCTTGCTCTGGAGGATCGCATCAAACCATTCCCACCGTTTGGCGTGGTCGAGAAGGCGGAGGCAGAGCCCGAAGATCCCGAAAATGTGCGTAAGCGATCCCTTCTCACTCTCTCCGGCTATCAATGGTCGCCGGATGAGAAGCATATCCTGATCGCCAATCTGCCGCAGCGAAGGGCCTCCCACGGCGATGCCGCACTGTTCGTCTTCGACATCGCGGCGCAGACGCTCCGGCGCGTGACCCCGGAACGGCACGAATACCGCAACGCCAAATGGTCACCGAACAGCCGATCGCTCGGCTATGTGCGGGGCGACGATCTCTATCGGCTCGACCTGAGCACAGGCATCGAGACCCGGCTGACGGATACGGCGCGGGCGCAGGTCTACAACGGGCGGCTCGGCTGGGTCTACGAGGAGGAGGTCGAACTCGCCGACGGCTGGGCATGGTCGCCGGACGGCAGCCGGATCGCCTATTTTCAGCAGGACGAAACACAGGTTCCGCAGATCGATCTGCCCAGTTACGATACGCTGCACATGACGCCCCGAGCAACGCGCTATCCGAAGGCGGGTGACCCGAACCCACTCGTCAAAATCGGCGTCCTGGAACTTCCTGCCGCAGGGGAAAACACCGCCGTGCCGCAGACGCGCTGGATCGACCTGGGCGCAGACACCGACATCTATATCTATCGGATGCAGTGGACCCCGAACGACAGCCAGCTGCTTCTGCAGCGCATTCCCCGCCTGCAGAACCGCCTCGATCTCCTGCTCGCCGATCCCCAGTCCGGCACGACGACCCTGGTCCTGACCGAACAGGACTCGGCGTGGGTCGATTCGCCCGGCGAAGTCACCTTCGTCGCAGAGACGAACCGGTTTCTCTGGCTCTCCGACCGCTCCGGCTGGCGGCATCTCTATCTTTACGACCTGACTGGGAAACTGCACGGTGCGGTCACCGCCGGAGACTGGGACGTGGAGCGGCTGGCAGCCATCGATTCCACGCAGCGCCTTGCCTATTTCACGGCAGCGCGCCCGACAGCTCTGGAGCGTCAGATATTTCGGTCCTCCCTGGACGGAGGCGCGAGCACGCAGGTTTCGACTGGCCGGGGCTGTCACGCGCCGCTCTTCGCGCCCGATGCCGCGCACTGCCTCGATACC
>JAYTGR010000223.1:0-2250 GCA_043733205.1 Chthonomonadaceae bacterium | reverse complement strand
GAGCGCGCACGAGTACCTGGGGCGGCACCATGCTCGGCATCACCAAACGCTGCAAAAATCCGAACCTTGCATGGCAGCTGGCGATGCACCTGTACCTGGATAAGCCTCAGTTGGCCGAGCGGTTTCGCCAGACCAATATCCTGCCCGCGATGCGGGACGCCTGGGACCAGCCCGCATTCCATGAGCCGAACCCCTACTACAGCAGCCAGCCTCTGGGAGACACTTACGCGCGCCTGGCCCCCAGCGTACCGTTCCAGTACAGCAGTCCTTTTATACAGACCGCAAAGGCGAAGCTGAGCGCCGCGTTGGTGTCCTGTGTGCAGGAGTACAACGCCCATCCGGATCGCGACCTGGAGCCCTTCGCCCGCGCGACCCTGAAGGAGAACGCCGACGATGTACGTAAGTTGATCGCTCGAAACCCATACTAAACCGAATTCATCACTCGCAGACCATCAGCCGACCACTCTATTCTGTCCGGTACAAGATCACCCCTATGAAGAAGCCCGCCTCCGAAAATTCCCGCTCGTTCCGACGGCAGCATAAGCTCGCGCCCTACCTGTTTATCTCGCCATTCCTGATCACATTCCTGGTCTTCGGCTGCTACCCCATTCTTCAGAGCCTGCGGCTTTCGCTCTACGCCACAAACGGCCCGAAAAGTCATGTGTTTGTCGGCCTGAGCAACTATCGGTTCCTGATCGGGGACGCCGACTTCCGCACGGCCGTCTGGAACACCCTCGTCTACGCCTTCTGGTCGGTGTTCCTCCAGCTGCCCCTGGCGCTGGGATTGGCCCTGCTGCTCTCCCAAAAATGGATCAAGGCGCGCGGTCTGCTGCGGATGGCGTTCTTCTCTCCGAACCTGATGGGCCAGGCGTTTGTAGCGGTGCTGTTCGGCATCCTCTACGTGCCGCAATACGGTCTGGTGAACCGCGCTCTCCATCCCATTCTGCCCAGACTGGTGCCGCTGGATACGAAGTGGCTGCAGAACGCGAATCTCGTCATGCCGGCGATTGTCCTGGCCTCGCTGTGGATGTACGTGGGCTTCAACATGATCTATTTTCTGGCGGCGCTCCAGTCTGTGGACCAGGAGCTTTACGAGGCCGCCCGCGTGGATGGAGCCAACGCCTGGCATCAGTTCCGGGCGGTAACGGTTCCAGGAATCAAACCGGTGGCTGTCTTCGTTCTGGTCACCGCCACAATCGGTTCGTTCCAGCTCTACGAGCTGCCGTATCTGATGCTGAACAATTCGGCTGGCCCCAGGAATGCGGGCCTCACGATCGTGATGTATCTCTATCAGCACGGATTTGTCACCGGGGACCTCGGCCTGGCCAGCGCGATCGGATGGTCGCTCGCACTGGGCATGCTCGTCATCAGTCTGTTCCAGCTGCGCGTGACCGGCGCCTACAAAGGAGAGGCCTCTTGAACTCGAAGACCGCATCCACCATCGGCCGCATCGCGACTCAGGCGCTGTTGGCAGCGCTCGCGGCGATTGTGCTGACGCCGCTCGTCTGGCTGATCGCGGCCACGACCAAAGGCAGGAACGACCAGTTCCACTACACTTTCTTTGCGCCGACCGTGACCGCTCAGAACTTTGTGGACCTGTTCCATAAGACCGATCTGTTTCAGCACAACCTGCTCAACAGTATCTTCCTCGCCAGCACGACCGTCGTAGTGCAGCTGTTCTTTTCGTCGCTTGCCGGATTCGCTCTGGCGAAGTACGAATTCAAGGGCAAAAGGCTGCTCACCATCCTGATGCTCGCGACCCTGATGATACCAGGGCAGCTGACCATGGCTCCGCTATTCGAACTGCTGCATCGGCTGGGCCTGGTAGACAGCTACCTGGGTTTGATCATCCCAGGCGCCGTCAGCGTGTTCGGCATCTTCTTGTTCCGGCAGTCCATCCAGGCCATACCGGACGAACTGCTGCAGGCGGCCCGTATCGACGGCTGCTCGGAGTTCCAGATCTACCGGGATATCGTGATGCCCGTTTCTCGTCCCATGATCGGCGCCTTCTGCCTGATCAGCTTCATGGGCACCTGGAACAGCTTCTTATGGCCTCAGATCATTCTGCACAACCGTAACCTGTTCACGCTGCCCATCGCCCTGAGTCAGATGATCGGCGTGTACAATCAGGAATATGGTATGCTGATGGCTGGCACTTTGATCAGCGTGCTGCCCGTGGTCATTCTTTTTTTCGTGCTTCAAAAGGAGTTCGTGGCGGGCCTCACGGCAGGGGCCGTCAAGGGGTAGGGC
>JAYTGR010000222.1:0-2255 GCA_043733205.1 Chthonomonadaceae bacterium | reverse complement strand
CCTCTGTCTCCTAACTGCGTTGCCAGTGCCAATAAGGGAACGGCGTTTGGAGTGGAATGACCCTTCGGATCGGTCGGATGACCGTCCGTGATCAGCAGCGCCACACGCATGGTGTATGGTTCGGGGGGCAGCGCCTGGGCGAGCCAGTCCAGCGCCAGATCGGTGCGTGTCACGCCGAGCGGCCGCAGGGTGCCGAAAGCCTCTTCTCCTGCTTCCGCCTCACCGCCCTGCACGGAGTTCAGCAGCGGCTGCAGGGTGTCTCCAAAAGCGGTCAGGGAAAAACGATCTTCGGGGCGCAGCAGGGCGAGCGCTGCCCGGCAGGCGGCTTTGGCGCTCTCCAGCTTCGCTCCGGCCATCGACCCGCTCGTATCCAGCGCGATGGCCAGCCGCAGCGGCAGAGAGTGAGGGGCGGTGTTCTGTGCCATCGGCCGCAGGCGCACCCGCAGGATATGTGTCGTCGGCTGGGGGCCGCTGCGCGCGGCGCGATCCCACGCCAGATCCATCTCAAACATCGCTGACCTCCAGGTTCGCTGCTTCCACCTCTAACTTCGCCTCCGGCGTCAATCCCAGCTCCAAAGTCCTGCCATGCAGCGCCGCCAAGTCCGGGAAGTTCTCGAAGATCCAGCCGTTGAGAGGCCGCTCGACCAGCGATTCCAGGAGTGTCTTGATACGGCGTCCGCCGAACAGCAGATTGTCTTTCTGCGCCATTCGCACCGTCAGGACTTCCAGCACCGACGGCAGGAAATGGAGATTGAGGCGGTACTTCTCCTGGGCGGAACCGACCAGCTTGGCCAGGAACTTCTGCGCGATGCCGTCCACGAACTCCGGGCGCAGCAGGTCGAACACCACGATATTGTCCCCGAGGCGGTTCAGCAGCTCGGCGCGTCCGATGCGGCTGGTGAAATGCCAGTCGACTTCGGCTCGGAAGTGGGCCTCGACCTGTTCGTAGGAGAACTCGTGCATGGTATCGAGCCGCACTCGGCTCATGATGCCTTCGCGCAGGCGGACGCCCGTCTGCGCGTCCGTCAGGTCCGACGCGCCGATGTTGCTGGTGAAGATGATCGCCGTCTGGTTGAAATAGGCGGTCTGGCCCTTGCCATCCGTAAGACGTCCGTCTTCCAGAATCTGCAGGAACTTGTCGAGCACTCGCGGATGCGCCTTTTCGATCTCGTCGAAGAGCAGGATGCTGTAGGGCTTTTCGAGCACCCGGTTGGTCAGCTGGCCGCCGTCTTCGTAGCCTTCGTAGCCAGGCGGAGCGCCAGCCAGCTTTTCGGCGGCATGCTCCTCTTTGTACTCGCTCATGTCGAAGCGGGCGAACGCCTGCTCGTCGCCGAAGACCAGTTTGGTCAGCGCCTTCGCCAGTTCCGTTTTGCCCACTCCCGTCGGTCCGACAAAGAAGAAGACACCTTTCGGCTTGCCCGTGCGCCCGCTGGCGTCGCCGGAGAGCGTCAGACCGACTCGGGCGGCGGTGAGCATGGTCGTGACCGCGCTGACGGCGACCGGCTGCCCGATGACGGTACGCGACAGATCTTCCCGCGCGCGCCGCACCCGCTCGGGTTTCAGCTGCTCCCACGGATCGTCGCGCAGGCCGAATTTGAAGTAGTCGGTCAGACGCCACATCTCGTGGACGCGAGCGGGGATGCGTTCTTTCCAGGAGGTGTGCCGCAGCGCTTCCATATCCATCGCCTGCACGCCCTCGGTCAGATCGGAGAACTCATCGGCCACCTGTTCCAGTTCGGAATGCGGCTTGCCTTCCGCGCGGTTCGTGTCGAGGCAGTCTCCTCCGAAGAAACCTCCGGAAGCGGGGCCGGGCTGCACGAAGTCGATCGCGAACTGCCGCCGCTCCTCGCGGTTGGGACGGGCGGCCTGCACCAGCGCCACAAACGGGTTGTCGTGATAGAACCACTCCGGAACGCGCCGCAGGTCGCCTGCCGTGACGATCAGCGTATTGCGGTAGCCGAGCAGCGGGCCGTGCCGGATGACGCTGGCCTCCAGCGTCACCTTTTTGAGCAGCATCAGCAGGCGGCGTTCGTCGGCGGCGTAGCGGCCGGCATCCATCGTCAGCATATCGCCCAGATCGACCAGCGCGACCGCGGACATACGGTCCTGCGCCAGCACCACTCTCAGACTGCCGAACGCCTCTTCGGGGGCGGCGCGGCGGGTGGCAAACAGGCCTGTGCCTCCGCCCGGACTCTGCCGCGCGGGCGGAGACATCGGGTCGGCAGGCAGAGCGATCGTCTGGTTTGGGGTAGGGG
>JAYTGR010000221.1:0-2264 GCA_043733205.1 Chthonomonadaceae bacterium | reverse complement strand
CGGGGGTTAGGTTCATACCAGCGCGTCATAGTGAGGCAACGGGAGGAGGGTGCCCCCGCTCATGGCGTAGAAAGAGGAATCGAGACGGAATAAACCATGCTCCGCCTCGGTCCAGAGCGCGCCAGCACAGGGATGATAGGACTGCATACGGGGCCAGTCACGGTAGTTCTGATGCCCGTTGGCTTCCAGCGCGCCGCCTGTCAGGCCGGGCAGGGGAGCGAGGCGGGCGGCGAAGGTCTTGTTCCAGTCGACGAGGACCGGGCTGACAGTCAGGTCGGCGCACAGGCAGGGAACGCCTGCAGCGTGGGCCACCTGCGCCATGCGGAAGCTCATGCTGAGGGTTTTGGCGGCGGGCTTGAGGGCAATCGCTCCGTACCCGAGCGCGATCCGCTCCGCCACATCCCGGTCGGTATGGGCGCTCTCATCGGCCACGACGCGGACCGGCACATCCGCCACATTCTCGTGGTTCTCTTCCGGGAACGGCTCTTCCAGCAGTACGGTCTGCGCCAGTGCGCCAAAACTATCGAGGGCATCGAGCAGGCGGAGGAGACGCGCTTTGGTGTCGTACCGGCCATTGGCGTCGAGATAGTACCGAACGTGGGGGTAATGAGGGTGCAGGGCGGCGTGGAGGGTGCGCATACGCGCGATGTCACCGTCCAGCATCTTAGCCAGATCGCCGTCCTTCGCCGGATCCGAGCCGATCTTGATCTTGAACAGAGTGTGTCCTGCTTCCGCCAGACGCACCGCCTCCTCCGCTGCCAGCCCATAGCCGACCGCCGGAATACTGAGGACTTCCGTGTGCCGGTACGACAGGGCCGCGCGGGCGAAATCCGGAATCAGGGCGTCGAAATCGGTGAGGGCGTTTGCTGCGGCGCAGAGCCGCCATGCCGCGTTATCGACGGCGACCAGGGCGTTCAGAACGAAGGTCATGCGCAGATCGGGCCTGCCGGTGATCGTCTTACCGTAGGCGAAGGTGGAGGGCAGGAGTGCATCGAGCAGATCCAGGGGCGTTTCGAAGGTTCTGCCTTCTGCCGCGCGCAGCGCAAAAGAGGTGAGCAGCAGCATGAGGGCGTTGCCGCCCGCCTCAGAACTGGCCGCAAACACACGGGGGTCCGACCAGAGCACACTCTGCACTCCGAGGCCGACACCCCGCTGTTCGCTCTCGCTCGTCAGAAGGGCGATGGTCTGCCAGAGTTCCGTGAGAAAGCCGCCTTTGAAGCCGAACGGCGTCGCCAGCGGCTCCCGCTCGAAATTGAGATTGGAACGCGTTATCCGGATCATGGGCGTTAAGGCGTCTTCTTGTCTCCGTTGGTAATCGGAAGCGGAGTCTGGCTGGGCAGAGCGTAATTGCTGCTGTTGATTCCCTGCTGGCCTTGACCTTGGCCGCCGTTCTGCTGCGTCTGAAGGGCGGAGGAGCCGAAGATCACGCGCGGCGAGGTGGAGTTGAAGAACAGCTGGAAGTCGGGCAGGGCTTCCACATAGACACTGGCGCCCAGCATACGCCATGTCAGGCGGCTGGACTGTGTCAGTATGTTCAGGGCTTCCGGCAGCGAGCGCGGCGTAATATATCCCTGGATAACGAACTTTGGACCGGAAGGAACGCTGGTATCGATCAGGATCGGTGTGTTCGACTGCCGGCCCAGCTCCCGCAGCACCTCTGTCACAGGAGTTTTCTGTGCCCCCGTATTGATCCAGACATACCCGTTTTCCTTCAGAAAGGCGCGGTAGCTGTCGGGGTTTTGCAGTTCGTTGTTTTGCGGATTCACCGCAAAAATCTCGGCAAGGGTGTCGGCCGTCAGGTACTTCAGACCGTTGGTCAAACTGTTCTGTGCGCTGTCGCTCTTTGCGAGGGCTCGGCTTCGCAAGGCTCCAGGAGAACCTGCCGCTTCTGAACTCCGCCCGCCCTGTCGGTTCGTGGCTGATGCGCCTGCCTTGAGGCTGGATCCTCTCGCGCCTCCGAACGTGCCTCCGCCCCCTCCCAATCCGCCTGCCCCAGCACTGGCGTCCAGCGCCGGATCGTTCGAACCCGCCGCTCTGGAGATCTGGGCCGCGCGCTCCCTTGGCGCACTGTCCAGCCGGGAGTCTTCCGGAAGGCTCAGGCCGTAAGACCGCAGCTGCTGGCGCAGGAGAGCGTTCTGGTCTTTGATGCGCGTAATGGCGACCCGGACGGCCTCGATGTCCTGCTCGAACAGATAGATCCCTTTGGAGTCTTTCTTGTAGTGTATCAGCAGCTGTCGGCACACGGCGTCGAGTGTGGTAATGAG
>JAYTGR010000220.1:0-6450 GCA_043733205.1 Chthonomonadaceae bacterium | reverse complement strand
TACATTCGGCTACGAAAGTCTTATCGAGCGCATCACTGCGCAGAGCGTCCGGAATCGTAGGTTTCGGCTGGCTGTCATCGAGCGGCTGCGCTGCGGTGAAGATCGCCTCCTTCGGAGCAGTCGGCACGATTGGAGCGATGGGCTTCAGCACCTCTGGCGGAATAGGAGCCTGCACAATGGGCTTGTCCGGCTGCTTCACCTCCGGCACAACGGGCTTGATGGGCTGCTCCGCTGGATTCCCACCGTCCGTTTTGGCGGTTTCCGTCTTCTTGCCATTCGGGTCGATGGGCACAACGCCCGCAGTGCCATTGCCTTGCTGCACCCCATTGCCATTGGGATCACCATTAGGATCCCCCTTCGCCAGTTCGAGTTTTGGCGAAGGCAGGCTGTTATGGGCCGTATGTGCCTGACTGTGATTGGGAGAGGTTCTGCCCTTGGCGGGCGTGGGAATCTTCGCCTTGGCGGTCTTGGTCGGTTTGACAACCGGTTTTTCACGTGCGACCTCCGGGGGCGGCAGCACCACCATCTGCGCCTGGACGAAATGCTCCTGGATCTTTTTGAAGGCCCCGAAATGGGCCAGGATCGGCAGCAGGATGATATGAGCCAGTATCGAGATGCCAATGATACGGCCCAGTAAAGGATTTTTTTGTCGTCTGCGTCGCATCGTCTTTACCCCTTGTCCGTTGCGATGGCGAAGCGGGTCACACCCGCCTTACGCGCCTCATCCATAGCTCCGACCACAAGGCCATGCGTCACCATCTTGTCCGCATTGATGATGACCAGATTCTTATCGCTGACGTTCAGCGCCTTCAGACCGTCTTTCAGCTTTTCGAGCGTCGTGACAGCGGTGTTCAGGAAGATGCGGTTGTCCCGCATGATGGTGATCGTGATATTCTGCGTGGAGTGTTCGCTGCTCGTCGAGGCCTTCGGCAGGTTGACCGGCAGTCCGCTCTGGACCACCATTGCCAGCGAGGAGACCATGAAGAAGAAGAGCAGGAACATCATAACGTCGATCATCGGGATGACGATGATCTCTGCCTCTTCCACCGGCTTGCGCCGCGCGATTCGGATGCGTTTGCGCATTGACATCGGCTGGTTCTCCTAGTCCACACGTCCAGTGACATAGTTGACGAATTCGGCCCCGTAGTACTCCATATCTTCGACAATCTTCTTCGACTGATTCGCGAAGTAGTTGTAGAAGATAAACCCGATGACGGCCAGTGTGATCCCGGTGGCAGTGGAGATCAGCGCCTCCGAAATGCCGCCGAGAACCTGCGTCGGGTTGGACAGCCCGGATTTTGCAGCGGCCTGAAAGGAGGTGATCATTCCGGCGATGGTTCCCAGGAGCCCAAGCAGAGGGGCGATGTTGACGATGGTCTTGATCATCGGCAGGTTGGCTTCCAGCTGCGGCAGCTCGTTTGCTGCCTCCTGCTCCATGGCCATCTCGATGGCGTCCGCCGACCGGTGCGCGTTTTTCAGGCCGCGTGCGTACATTCGGCTGACTGGCCCGCCGAAGTCCTGACAGATCTTCGTCGCACCTGCGACATCGCTGCTGCCGGGCGCATAGGCCTTTTTGATGGCTTCGAGCATCTCGTCGTTATCGACAGACGCCTTGCGCAGCGCGATGAACCGCTCTATGCCCAGTGCGATCAGCACGATGGACGCCAGAATGAGCGGGTACATCATGACGCCGCCATTCTTGATAAAATCGACCACATTCATAGTTATTGACACTCCCTGGGAAAATCATGGGCAGAAATAGATGCCATGCCGTTTCTCTGCGAACCTGGCAAACTCAGGCGCACGTGTGTCGGTGAAGAGTCCGACAATGCACAGGCGTCGACGCAGGTGCGAAACAGGCGATAGGCAAAAGGAAAGGAGAGGCGTTCAGGCGAGCGGCGGGCCGCGTGAGGAGGAGCGAAAAGCGGGCAGAGAAGCCAGCCGGAAGAGGACGACCGTCTGCTCGATGCCAAGCAGAACGGGCTGTACGACCTGGACCGATGCGGGTGGAGGCGCTGCCTGCAGGGACTGCCATTCGCAGACAGGACAGTGTACAGGAACCGATCCGCTCGCTTCCGAGATGAAGGCGGTCTGTCGGGAACCGTGGGGTGTGTGCGGTGCGCCTGCCGAATCGGACGCGGCATGAGAATGTGTCACCGCTCCGAACGTGCTGAAAAACACGTACAGCAGCGACACCAATGCGGCCAGTCTGCGGTTCAAAGGCGAAGTCACCGACAAAAATGGGCTCCCGGCAGTTTCGATCCTGCGATCATAGTCTCTGAACTACTATACGACAGATTCGCTAGATTATAGCACAGAGTAGCCGTTCGATTGAAATTATCTGCCGAAGGTCTCGATGGAGGCAGGAACCGTGCAGAACCCTGTCGAAGTGTTGAGGCAGCAGTGGCTCGGAACTTATCAATCCAAGCTGGCCCGTTTCTCAAATCTAAATATTCCCTGAGAAGGATGCAAAACTCAATGGCGAAGAAGAAGATCGGTGTTGCTCTCATTGGCAGCGGCAGCATTGCCACTTTCCGGCATGCACCCGAATATGCGGCGCATCCAGACGTCGAGATCGTGGCTTTCGTGGACCGGGTGCCGGAACGAGCCGAGAAGCTGGCGAAGAAATATGGCGCAAAAGCCTTTTCCAAGGCGGAGGATGTTTTGGATCTGAAGAGTGTCGATGCGGTCAGCATCTGTACTCCCAATGCATTTCATGCTCCCCTCACCATTGCGGCTCTTAAGGCCGGCAAACATACCCTGTGCGAAAAGCCCATCGCCACCTCCTCCAAAGAAGCGCACGACATGATCGCCGCTGCCCAGAAGTCTGGGAAGTTTCTGATGATCGGGCACAATCAGCGCCTTATGCCGCTGCATGTGAAAGCCAAGGAGCTGCTCGAAGCAGGGGTTATCGGTAAGGTGATCACCTTCCGCACCTCCTTCGCGCATCCCGGCCCCGAAACCTGGAGTATCGAGGGGCCGACCGGCTGGTTCTTCGATAAGAAGCAGGCGTTCGTCGGCTCTATGGGCGACCTGGGCGTGCATAAAGCGGATCTGCTGCGGTTCCTGCTCGGCGAGGAGATCGTCGAAGCCGCCGCGATGGTCGGACATCTGCACAAACCGATGGGCGATGTCGACGACAACGCCGTCTGTATACTGCGCACCGCGAGCGGCGCGATCGGCAGCCTCACCGCCTCCTGGACGCACAATCCCGGCGAAGACAACACAACTACTCTCTACGGCAGCAAAGGCATTCTGCGCCTCGGCTCCAATCCGCAGTACAGCGTGGTCGTCGAACTGGCGAGCGGCGAAAAGCAGTTCTATTCGGTGGGCAAAATCCAGACCAATGAGGAGGGCGGCCAGAGCAGTTCCGGCGTGATCGACGCCTTCATCCACTCGATTCAGACCAACACCCCGCCCGCCATCAGCGGCGACGAAGGCCGCAAATCCCTCGCCGTCATTCTCGCCTGTCTCAAATCCTCCGAGACCAAACAGTTCGTCGAAGTCGAACTCTAAGCGCTTCCCGCAGCACTGCCTCCCTTGATATTGTCCATATCAAGGGAGGCCCAGGAGCGAAAGTATGAAACCCAACGATTTGGAGGCGGCCCGTGGGGTCGCCTTGCGTTTTCTGGGCTATTCGGCGCGCAGCCGCAGTGAGATGCAGAAGCGTCTGGAAAGGGACGAGTTCGCGCCGGAGATCATTGCGGCGGTGCTGGCGGAACTGGAGGCGAGGAACTGGGTCAACGATGCGCAGTTCGCACACGCCTGGGTCGAAGATCGTGCCGACCGCAAGAAGTACGGAAAGGGCCGGTTGGCGGCGGAACTGCGCCGCAAAGGTGTCGACAAAGAGGAAGTTACGGCGGCGATCGAGACCGTGGAGGAGGCTGACGAACTGGCGCGCGCTCGGTCGGCTGCGGCTGCGCGATGGAAACTGAGCGCCGAAGAGACGGATCGGGAGGCCATTCAGGCAGAAAAACGCCGCATCGCCTCTTTTTTACAGCGGCGAGGTTTCGGCTGGGGCATAATTACGCAGGTATTGGCGGAGCATGCGGCGAATCAAGAGGAACTCTAGCGTTTCTCGTGGCCAGCCCTCCTTGTCGGAAAGTCGGCCGCGCAAAACTATCTGTCAGTCAATGGCAGGCGGCTTCTCACTATCGGTTGTGTTCGGCCCGATCCAGCCCTTTCTCCGTAGAACGCGTACGGAAGCGGGTGTGGTCTGCACAGACTGTTCGGTCGTCCTGCCTTCGCTCTTCCTCGGACAGAGGCGCGATCTTCGCCCATACCCGCTGTCTGGAGGTGAGTATTGCCATCTATCGTCGTCATCGCTTATCTTGTTCTGGCCCTCGTGCTCTGCGCATTGGTAGGATGGGTCTTCGAACACTTCGTTTTGATTCGCCCGTTGGAATCGCGCTTGAAACTGCGCGAACAGGATTTGGAGCAGGCACAGATTGTGGAAGCCGGTCGCCTAAAAGAGGACGCTCAGAGGGAACTCGAAGCGTCCAGGAGACAGGCTCTGCTGGAGGCCAAAGAAGAGGCGCTCCAGCTCCGTGCCGAAGTGGAAAATGAAAACCGGGAGAAACGAGCCGAAATCCAGAGGTTAGAGCGAAGGCTGTCACAGAAAGAGGAGAACCTGGACCGTCGTACCGACGCCCAGGAGGAGAAAGAGCGCGAGCTGCGGTCGCGTGAAACGGTGGTTCAAACCAGCCGCGCCGAAGTCGAGGCGCATCAGCTGCAGCATAAGCAGGAGCTGCAGCGACTGGCCGGACTCACGCGGGACGAAGCCCGGCAGCTGTTCCTCAAGAACGTCGAGGAAGAGAGCCGCCACGATGCCGCGAAGCTGATGCGCGAGATCGAGGCCACCGCGAAACGCGATGGGGAGCGCAAGGCGCGGAAGATCGTGACCGACATCATTCAGCGATGTTCGACCGATCAGGTCTCCGAAACCACCGTTTCGGTCGTGCCGCTGCCCAACGACGAGATGAAGGGGCGCATTATCGGGCGGGAAGGCCGCAATATCCGGGCCTTCGAAACGCTCACGGGAATAGACCTCATTATAGACGATACGCCGGAGGCAGTCGTGCTTTCGGGCTTCGATCCCGTCCGGCGTGAAGTGGCCCGCATTGCCCTGACCAACCTGATCGTGGACGGTCGCATCCATCCAGGGCGCATCGAAGAGATCATCAAGAAAGCGCAGTCGGAGGTCGATATCCGGATCCAGGAGGCTGGCGAACGCGCCGTTCTGGAGACGGGAATGACAGGGCTCGCGCCCGAAATCGTGGCGCTGCTCGGCAAAATGAAGTACCGCACCAGTTTCGGGCAGAATGTGCTCAACCATTCGATCGAAGTGTCGCATATCTGCGGCATGCTGGCCTCGGAGGTTGGGGCGGACATCCGTATTGCCAAGCGCGCCGGACTGCTGCACGACCTGGGCAAAGCCGTCGATTTCGAGATCGAAGGCCCGCATGCCGTCATCACAGGCGATATTCTGCGCAAATATCGGGAAGCCGAGCCAGTCGTTCACGCGGCGGAAGCGCATCACTACGATGTCGAACCGACGACCGTCGAGGCTATCCTGGTGATCTGCGGCGACCAGATCTCCGCCTCGCGGCCTGGCGCCAGACGCGAGTCTCTGGAGACTTACGTCAAGCGAGTCAAGAAACTCGAAGAGATTGGAGATGGCTTTCCGGGTGTGGAGAAGACCTTCGCGGTCCAGGCGGGACGCGAGATCCGGGTCATCGTCCGGCCGGAGCAGCTCGATGATTTCGCTGCGCTGAAACTGGCGCGCGATATGGCGCGCCGGATCGAGGAAGAGATGGAGTATCCGGGGCAGATCAGGGTAACGGTCATTCGGGAGACCCGCGCCGTCGATTTCGCCAAGTAGGGCCGCCCGGTTCCCGTAACTGGACGTCTCCTCGGCAGCGCAGCTCTGCGCTGCCGGAGAGACCGGATGTAACGCCCGGTGACGAGAATTCGTCTAACTCGATGGATGCTCTCGTTTGAATACGAGGTGCAGTCTTAGAAAGCCATAACGCTCATGCGCGTGCTGATGGTCGGCGATGTGGTCGGCAAGTCCGGGCGAAAAGCTACTCAAGAGTGGCTGCCCATTCTCCGGGAAGAACATGGGATCGACTTTGTGATCGTGAATGGCGAGAACACCGCAGGTGGAATCGGCATCACACCTGATATCGCCCGATCGTTCTTAGTGCAGAGCGGGGTGGATGTCGTGACCCTGGGCAATCATGCCTTTGGCAAGCGCGAAATCTATCCCTATCTCGATGAGGAGCCGCGTCTGCTGCGGCCCGCCAACTATCCGCCCGGAGCGCCGGGGCAGGGTTACGGCATCTACCCCAGCCGGTTTGGCCCGGTCGCCGTCGTCTCACTGCAGGGCCGCACCTTTATGGAGCCAGTGGACGATCCTTTCCGCGCGGCTGACACCATTCTGGAGACCGT
>JAYTGR010000219.1:0-6452 GCA_043733205.1 Chthonomonadaceae bacterium | reverse complement strand
CGCGGCACCCTTGGCCGTGGCACGAACACCGGAACGATCTCGATCACGGGCCCGGTAAACCTGGGAGGCGACTTCTCTTCGAGCGGCAGTTTGGGAGTCGACGGGACGCTGGGAGGCGGCTTTACGACCACAATCACCGGCGGAACGCTTAGCGGGCGGGGAACCATCGTCGGCAACGTTGTCAACAATGGCGGCTCCATCAGTCCGGCAGGCACATCGACGGGCAAACTGACCATCAACGGCAACTACAGCCAGGCTGCAGGCGGCAGTCTGACCATCGATCTGGGCGGATACGGAAAGGGCGTCAGTTACGACTGGCTCTCGCTCTCGGGCTCCGCTTCTCTGAACGGGCTCCTGAATGTCGATCTCACCAACGGATTTATCCCGGCCGTTGGCGACACGTTTACTTTCTTCAACTACGCAAGCCACACCGGCGCCTTCTCCAGCGTGAACAGCCTGAATAACGGCTACGCTTACGACGTCACCTACCTCGGCACGAGCGCTCAGCTGCGACTGGCATCCGTGACCACTGCTACCCCGGAGCCTGGGGCGCTCGGCCTGCTTATCGGAATAGGCGGCTTTGGCGCTGCCTTGCTGGCACGACGGCGAAAGCGAAAGGCGGCCTAAAACGGGCTTCCGCTTAGGAATGGAAGCGCTGTAGCCCGCCTGAACAATAGCTCTGGCGGGCCGCCTGCACGGCGTACCAAAACGTCCGCGCGGCCCAGTGCTATCCTGAGGGGTCGGTGCAGCAGGCGGCTGCGGAAGCGCGATCAGTTCACCAAAGGACCACAGTCTGGTGCCCATGCGCCAGCACGTGCAGCCGACCTATTTCCCAATAGACCTCTTGCATAAGTCATTCGTCTGAGATCAAGCTGGTCTCCCTGCTAAGATGGAGAAAGTCACTTATGCAATAGGTCTAATGAGTGAATAGAGTTGCCAGGCTGGCGGCATTTCCAGATGGCTCGATCTACTCTGGTTCGCCGAAAATTCATAAGCCCATTCTGATTTCGATCAGAATGGGCTTTTCTCATGCCGGAGATGTTACACCGCGTCTTGCGGGCAATTTTATCGGCTTTAGATATGCCATCGCAGGCAGCATGCGATTGCGTTCACAGTCATGGTAAGGCAGCGGCTGCCTCATTCGGTTTCCGTGTATACATAGAGGGGAGCGGCAGGGCCAGCCAGACCCTTGCGGAACTCAAGCCGCTGGGTCCGGTTGAGTCGAACATGCGTCCTTTTGGCTTGTGCGCGGGAGAGTTTACCGTTCCTCTGGACTTTGATGCGCCGTTACCGGATACGATCTTAACAGGGTCCACGTGGGAAAGAGGCTCTCGATAGGATTTTAGGTCTTGAAAGGGAGGATATGGAAACCTGGAGGCAACTGAGCGAAGATGCGCTTCGCGCCGCAGAAGTACTGCTTCGTGAAGGACATTTTCGAAGCAGCGTCAGTCGGTCCTATTATGCGGCGTAATGTGCAGCGACCAACGAAATCGCGAAACTGTCGATTACCTTTCCGAACAACTGGAACAATCCCCCTCACGAGAAAATACCGAACTATGTGCAGAACAATCTGTCACTTTCCTCGGGGAAGAAAGACACGATTTGTAGTCTGATCAACACACTGCGTAAGTTCCGTGTGGATGCCGATTACAGGCCACTATTGGAAGTGGATGAACAGATCGCCCGCGATTGTGTTCGTGATGCCGACGCAGTGCAGAAAGAGTTTTGGGGGTAACACCATGCAAACCGATGAGAAGACGGTCATTGAAGCCGTTCGCAGACATATACAGGGACGAACTCCGGGCGGAGCGATATTGGAAGTGTTGGCAGAGGGCGTTCGTCAAGACCATGATTGGTGGTATGTTTCCATCAGGCCGAGCATTCAGCCAGCGCGTCGTTACGAGTATTACGAAACGCTGTCTGAAGTGGAGAATGAAGTGCAGAAATCAGAGAATATCACGGTCCTTCTCATACCAGCCTTACCAAAATAGCGGTTCCAATGCAGTTATCTCCCTGCCTTCGACTCTGGATGCCCTCATGCTAATCGTCGCCATTGCACCCATGGGCTGCTCGCCATGTGCCTGCCGACCGACGTGTGTTTTCAGGTATCATATGGCTGGCTCAAAATGGGGATTACGCTCCCCTTCCACCGAAGGAGGCTCGCTGCCCGCATGTTTATATTCCGTTCTCTGTTTCTCACCGCCGCCTTTGTCGCGCTGGCCGCTCCGCTCTCCCTGGCCGCCCCTGCCGATCCGCCCTTCGACCGACAGGTCGGCGACTTCTTTTCGGGAACCGGCAATATCCTCTACCTCGCTGCCGGGGTGGGCCTGCCTCTGCTGACGGATGGCAAAGCCGGAAAGACGCATTCGCTGCGCGCGCTCGATGCGCTCACCAGCAGCGTCCTGCTCTCGGAAGGGATGAAGAGCCTGGTCCAGGAGAAACGGCCGGACTCCAATGAGCACGACAGTTTCCCGAGCGGACATGCCACCGGAGCCTTCGCCATCGCGACGGTCGAAAGCGCTTTCCATCCCAAACAGGCGATCTACTGGTATGCCGGGGCCTCCCTGATCTCGGCATCCCGCTTTACGCTCCATCGGCACACGGTCGGCGATGTGCTGGCCGGAGCGGCGCTCGGCTACGGCGTCGGACGCTGGGAACTCTCCTCACGTCGTGGCCTCCTGCTCATGCCCTTCATTCAGCCGACCAGCAAGGGTACAGCCTATGGTCTTTTTATATCCCGAACATTTTAGGATCGGTTCTTCCAGGCGCCTGCTCTCGTGAGGGGAAGCGCTGGACAGAATCAGGCAAGGAAATCGGCCGTGAACAGCAGGGTACGCACCAGCCTGGTGACAGGGAGCAATCGGGGGATAGGAGCAGGCATCGCGCTGCGTCTGGCGGCGGATGGCGCGGACGTCGCGATCAACTATCTGGAAGGGGAGGCGGAGGCAGAAGCCATCGCTGCGCAGATTCGCGCGCTGGGCCGACGGGCGCTGCTGGTTCCCGCCGATCTGCGCGACCCGCAGGCGCTCGCAGCGATGATGGACTGCGTCCTGCAGACCTTTGGGACGCTGGACATTCTGGTCAACAACGCGGGCGTCGGCATCTTCTCGACCTTTCTGGAGACCTCCCTGCAGACCTGGACGGAGACGATGGATACCAATCTGCGGGCGGCCTTTCTCTGTTCGCAGATCGCAGCCCGCGCGATGGCAGCGCGTAAGTTTGGACGCATCGTGCATATCACCAGCACCGGCAGCCAGGTCGCGATTCCCCAGTTGGCCCACTACTGCGCCTCGAAAGCGGGGCTGGCAATGCTGACGAAAGCGATGGCTGTCGAGTTAGGCCCGCTGGGCATCACCGTCAATGCCATAGGGCCGAGCACGATTCGCACGCATCTGAACGCCGCCCTGCTCGATATCGGGGACATGGAAGCGCGGGAGGCCGCCATGAACCCGACAGGACGTATCGGCACGCCGCAGGATATCGCCGCAATGGTTGCTTTCCTGGTATCGGACGAGGCTGGCTGGGTGAACGGGCAGAATATCGTGGTCGATGGTGGCCTGACAGCGCTCTCCCCGCAGCCTCCTTACGCAGCGGCTCGGTAAACGAGCCGCTGCACCTATTTCGGCTGCCATGAGCTGCTCCATAGCTCGGACCACGATAGGATCGAACTGCGTTCCCGCGCTACTCTTTCCCGCCCTTTTCCGCCTTTTCGCCCGTCATCTTACCAGGCTTTTTCGTGCCGCCCTTTTTTGCAGCTTCCTCGGCCTTCTGCTCAGCGGCCTCTTCCTTGGCCGTCACGACCTCTTCGGAAGCGATCTTCCCGGTGTTCGCATCGACCATCACCTCATGCATTTTGCTGCCGACTTTGACCATGACGGCGTACTGCCACTTGCCGTCTTCTTTTTCCAGCACAGGTTTGCCCTGAATCTTCCCAGTTTTGTACTTCTTGAGCGTAGACGCTTCCGCCTGGGAAGCGCTCATTTTGGTTTTCGGCGTCTGAGCCCTGGCAGTTCCGAACCCGACAGCGAGCAGGCCCAGCAGCGTAAATCCGGCGAGCACAGTCCGCAGAGAACGATTGGTATTCATGAGTTAATTCCTTCCGCCTTCCTTTGCATCTACTGTATCTGCAAAGGTCTATAGAAAATTATACCATTGCATTAATTGACATGTGCTGAGAGTTTGCTAAGAGGATGCGCGGCAATACGGGCTTCCGGCACACTGCCGGAAGCCCGTACTGGATGGAAGGATCAGACGTTATTCTGCGGAGGCGGGCGCGTGAGCGCGGGGCGGCGGAGGGGTCCAGGTCGGGTCGTCCTGGGCGAGCAGATGCAGGCCGAGGAACTCGCCCAGCTGCTCGTTTGTGTGACGATCCACGAATTTGCCGAACGTCTCGCCTTCCGTACGATTGGCACGATAGGCGCGCAGGATGTTCTCCAGGGCGAACTTCACCTTGTCCGCAGGCACCTTGCGCGAGATAGGGCGCACGAACTGCGCGTCCGCGCCCAGCCGCCCGCCGAGGCAGACGTCGTAAGCTTCGACCTGCTCGCCGGTGTTCAGGCGGGCCAGACAGCCCTGCAGGCCAATGTCCCCGATATGGTGCTGACCGCAGGAGTTCGGGCAGCCGTTCAAATGAATGCGGATCGGCTCATCCCAGAGCATTTCGCTCTCCAGATAGGAGACGATCTCACGCAGGCGCGCCTTCGTCTCCGTGATAGCGAGGTTGCAGAACTCGTTGCCAGTGCAGGAGACCGCGCCCTTGTGGAACTCGGAGACCTCCCAGACGAATCCGGCGTCCCGAATCGCCTGCTTCGCCTCTTCGAACTGCGCCTCTGCGATATTCGGGAAGAGGAAGTTCTGCTGATTGGTCGTGCGGATACTGCCTTCGCAGTACTTGTCCGCGATGGCGGCGGCCGCAAACAGCTGATCCGCCGTGACGCGCCCCGTAATGACCGAGACGCCGATCCAGAATTTGCCTGCCTGTTTCTGTTTATGGATGCCGAGATGATCCTGCTGCACCCTGCCAGCCGGCTCCGCCCAGGCCAGAGCGGGCTCCGGGGTCCAGCCGAGTTTCTCGATCATCACGTCCCGGAACTTCTCTGCACCCCAGTCCGCTACCAGGAACTTGAGGCGCGTATGGTTGCGGCGGGCGCGATAGCCGTGGTCACGGAAGATCTCCGTCACCGCCCGGCAGATGTCCAGCACCTGCTCCGGCTTGACGAACATATCCAGCAGCTGCGCGAAGTGCGGCTGCGTGCTGAGGCCGCCTCCCACCCGCACCTGAAAGCCGACTTCCCACGCGCCGTTTATAAACCGGCGCACCGCCTGAATACCCAGGTCGTTGATCTCCGGCTGGTTGCAGTGGATGGCGCAGCCCGAGATGGAGATCTTGTATTTGCGGGGCAGGTCGGAAAAGTCCTTGTTGCCCACGAAAAACTTCGTCACCTCTTCCACGATCGCGCGCGTATCGTAGATCTCTTCCGGATCGACGCCTGCGACAGGGCAGCCGCAAACGTTGCGCGTGATGTCACCGCAGGCGCCCGCCGTGGAGAGACCCGCCTCGTTCAGCTGCGCGATGATCTCCGGAAAGGTGTCGATGGTCAGCCAGTGGTACTGGAAATTCTGGCGGGTGGTGATGTCGGCAATATTCCTGCCTTTGTCTTTCGCCACCTTCGCCACAGCCCGCAGCTGCGCCGCCGACATATCTCCGCTGGGAATGCGCACCCGCATCATAAAATGGCCTTCGTTCGGCTGCTGCTGATAGATTCCGTACCAGCGCAT
This sequence comes from Chthonomonadaceae bacterium, assembly GCA_043733205.1. Lineage (GTDB taxonomy): Bacteria > Armatimonadota > Chthonomonadetes > Chthonomonadales > Chthonomonadaceae > JANXLO01. The sequence continues at coordinate 674 of JAYTGR010000219.1, read as the reverse complement.
CCGCACAAAATCTTCCGGATCGATGCTGGAGTAGCCCTCTGCCGCATAGCGGAGAATATCGGGCCACACATCCAGTCCGTCCTTCGCCTTCTTGATCGCTTCTACATCGGCTTTCGCCATGAACTTCGTGCTCCTTCGCTGTCTTTGCTGGCCCTGCTGCACCGCTGTGCTGCTCTCATACTGCTATTATACTACGGAGTCGGGTCGCGCCGCCAGTCGTTGTCCGTGTAGGAGCGCCATGTCTGCTCCGGGCGCACCCATTTGGAGTGTCCGTCCGCGTAGGCGATGTTGCCGCCGTTCTGGTGCCGAGCCAGGATACGCGACTGCGTCGGGACATCGAAGGCGAAGGGCTGAGGATAGAGCCCGCCGCGTGAAGCGGTGCCGTCCGAACGGCCCGCATCGGCGCAGAGAATGAAGTTCGCTGGCCGGCTGAGACTGGCGAGAGTCGTGCTGGTATTGAACCCGAAATCGCGCAGATCGATGGTCCCGCCGCCCGCATAGTCGGCGGCATGGTTGTTCGCGGCGGGCACGAGATTGGCCTCGTTCAGATGGCAGCCGTAGTCCGTATTCCACCACGCGCCCGGAGCCGGCGCGGCCCACGCCGGGGCGGAGGGGCACTTGAAGACCTGCTGAGACTTGATATAGGGCTGCAGCAGAACGCGGTAACTGTAGGG
>JAYTGR010000218.1:0-2271 GCA_043733205.1 Chthonomonadaceae bacterium | reverse complement strand
CAGCTCTGCTCTTTGCCTACCATCGGGTGGCGCGCCCCGACAGTCTGATCGCCGGGGCGTTTGCCCTGGCGCTCGGCGGCGCGTTCGGCAATCTGGTGGATCGGCTGCGTTTCGGCTATGTCGTGGATTTTTTCGACGCGCGCATCATCCATTGGCCCATCTTCAATGTTGCCGATTCCGCAATTTCGCTCAGCATCGTGCTGCTGCTGATTCACTTTTTCCGTTCCGCCAGGGCCGATGCGGGCGAAACGACCCCCACCGCCCAGCGGACGGCGGAGTAATCCATTCATGCATCCCATTCTCTTTACTATTCCCGGTCTTCACTTACCCGTGCGCGCCTATGGCACCCTGCTTGTCGCCGGGTTTCTGGTCGGACTGTGGCGCTCGATGCGCTTGTGTCAGCGGCGTATGGCTTCGGAACCGGAGGGTTCGCCGCGCCGCATCCATCCCGACAGCATTTTCGACCTGGGGATCATGGGCCTCCTGGTGGGTCTTGCCGGCGCCCGATTGACCTTCGTGCTCCTGGACTGGGCCAGCTTCGAGAAGCACCCGGTCGAGGCGCTGAAGATCTGGTCCGGAGGTCTGACGCTGCAGGGCGGGATGTTCTTCGGCATCCTCTACATGATCTGGTTCTGCCGCCGCAAGAAGATCTCCCTGCTGGCAGCGGGAGATATCTGCGCACCGGCCTGGGCGATCGCCTATACGATCGGTCGGTTCGGCTGTCTGTTCAACGGCTGCTGCTACGGCGGAGTCTGCGATCTGCCCTGGGGAATGCGTTTCCCCGACGAGCAGCATCCCGGAATGCTGACCCCGCCCAGCCACCCGACACAGATCTACGCCTCGATCTTCAATCTGGTGTTCTTCTTCATTCTGATCTGGTGGGAGAAGCGTCCGCGCCGCGATGGCGAACTGTTCTACGGTTATCTGGCCATGTACGGCTTCTATCGTTTCATCGTCGAGTCGTTCCGCATCGGGGCGACCGCCCTTGTCATTCCCGGCCTGGGTCTGACACTGACGCATATTGTCAGCGCGCTGATGATCGTCCTCGGTGTGACGGCGATCGTCATTCTGCGCAAACGCCGTCCTGCCTACAGCGACGCCGCCCTGCCGATGGCTCCGACATCTCCCGCTGCCGTTTAGGAGGCTCCGCCCGCTTATGTCCCGTAAAATCGTCGGTATCCTCGGCAGCACCTCCGTCGCCACAGCCGATTCCGGCCCGAAACAGTACCTCAACCGTGCCTACGTGTGGGCCGTCGAGAATGCAGGCGGTACCTCTGTCATCCTGCCCGTGACGCGGGATCCGGAGGCGATCGCACGCTATCTCGGCCTTGTCGATGGCCTCCTGCTCTCCGGCGGCGTCGATGTGGCCCCGGCCTGCTTCGGGGAGGCCCCTCACCCGCAGCTTGGCACGGTGGACGACGACCGCGATGCGACGGAACTGCCGCTGATTCGGGAGGCACTGGCGCAGGACATGCCGATGTTCGCCATCTGCCGGGGCATCCAGTCGCTCAATGTGGCGCTCGGCGGCACACTCTATCAGGATATTCCCGCGCAGACGCCCTCGTCCATTCACCATCAGCAGAGCGATATCGGTATTCCGCGCAGTCAGACTTCCCACTCGGTGCATATCGTCCCGGACTCTCGGCTACGCCACATTGTCGGCCTTCCCGAGATGCAGACCAACTCCTTCCATCATCAGGCTCTGAAACAGGTCGCCGCCGGTCTGGTCGTCACAGCCTGTGCGCCGGACGATATTATCGAGGCCGCAGAGAGTCCGGCCCACCGCTATGTAGTCGCCGTCCAGTTCCATCCGGAGGAGACGGCTCCGAACGATCTGCCTTCCCGCCAGCTGTTCGAGGCCTTTATCGCCGCCCTGTGAAGCGGACAGGCGGTCATAACAGACAAAAAGAGTACCTGTATCGTTCTCTTGAGGGAACGATACAGGCTCCATCTTAGATTGATGGACTTTCATTGAAAAGGAGGACATGCGCTGGTTGTTAAACGCTTCAGCCGCCAGTAATGTTCCCGGCTTTTTAGAGGTCCACAGAAATAAAAAACCAGCCTTTATGCCGCATTTGCAGTCGGAGTTTTTATGGAGCCAAAACGTAACTTGATCCGGGAACCGTTCAACGGGATCTCGCATCTGCTGGGGGCCGTGCTGTCGGTGGCAGGGCTTATCGTTCTGCTTGTTCTGGCGCAGGGGCGGGTGCTGCCGACTCTTGCCTTCTCGATCTACGGGATCAGCCTGATCGTCCTCTATACCATCAGCGC
>JAYTGR010000217.1:0-2272 GCA_043733205.1 Chthonomonadaceae bacterium | reverse complement strand
CGTCGATGACTTCCGCCCACGAAACCCCGACACTGACGATGTGGGCGTTGCGGAACGGCACGTAGGAGGACGGGATCTCCGTGTTCTCCAGATCCGCTTCGGTAACGGGGATGGCGGCATCGGTCAGACTGCTGCCGCCGATCGCGGTCAGGTGAGCGATGGAGGCGACCAGGCGCCGGGATTCCGGTACGGCATAGAAATCCGCCAGGTCCGAAAATGCCTGGAGTTCCCGCCGCTCCGTGCGCTGCCCATAGTTCAGATGCAGGAAGCAGAGTTCAGCTCCTGTCGTCTGCGCAATGGCTGCCGTGACACAGGAGTCCATTCCTCCCGAAACCAGTACGATAGACCGTAGCGCTGTCCCTCTGCTCTCCCCATTCTTAGTCTGAATTGCTGTCATGGAGCCTCCCCTGCTGTAAGAGTGGCTTTCCCGGACTGATCGCCGCGCATCAGTTCGACCGCTGCTTTCTGGCCGATGGCCAGCTTCCGCTCGATGGCCTTGAACTCCTCTTCCGTACGCAGAGGTTTGCCGTCGATGCGCGTGATGATGTCGCCGCTGCGTATGCCTGCCTCCGCGCCGGGACCGTTGCCGGAGAGCCGCAGCGCGACGACACCGGCGATGTTGGGCAGATTGTAGTAGTTGGCGAAGGCGCTGTTGTTGGTCATGACCAGCAGCCCGAGCCAGGGGCGTTTCACGCGCCCGTAACGCTTCAGCTCCTCCGCGACGCGCAGCGCCGTATCGATCGGAATCGCGAAGCCAATCCCCTGCGCATGGCTGGCGACGATGGTGTTGATGCCGATGACCTGGCCCTGAATATTGACCAGTCCGCCGCCCGAGCTGCCGGGATTGATGGCGCAGTCGGTCTGGATGAGGTTCTCATAGACGCGTCCGTCGGTGCCTTCGGCGATAGGCCGGCCCAGCGCGCTGATCACGCCGTGCGTCACCGTAAACTGAAAGCCGAGGGGATTGCCGATGGCGACCGCCAGCTGGCCGGGCACAAGGCCCTTGACCGTGCCGATGCGCGCGGCGTGCAGATCGGGCGCGTCGATATGGACCAGCGCGACATCCGTCTGATGATCCGCGCCGATCACCGTGCCGGGGACTTTGCGGCCGGTGCCGTCGTTGAGGGTCACGACGATTTGCTTGCCCGCCTCGTTCACCGGGCCGACGACATGCTCATTGGTCAGGATGTCGCCGTTTTTGTTGATGATGATGCCGGAGCCTTCCGACTTCTGCACCTGGGAAGCGCCGTCCATCCAGCCCTGGTTCATGATGTCGGGAGAGACGTTCTGCTGGGTGTCGATTTTAACGATTGCGGGACCGGCTATCTGTGCGGCGCGCGCATACATCTCCGATTCCGCCAGCGGCGCCGCTGCCTCCGGCACGACGCCTAGGCTCGATCCCGCATCGGCCCTGCTGTGCGGCTCGTGCCAGCGGATCTGGAGATTGGGCAGAACGAATCCGCCCAGCAGAAAAGCCCCGACTACAAGCAGTGCGGGCCGCCAGAAGGAACGACGTTTCAGATTAAGTTCGGGTAAGGGGCGGTTCATCGCGTCTCCTCTCAGCATTAAACGCCTGGATTTTGTGTTGTTTTGGAAGCGCACAAGGCCGATTTCGACCGCTGTGTACTCTGTAAGACGTCCGGGCAGGAGCTGCGGTTTCTCCTAATCGTCTTCCGGATCTCCTGTCGAAGGCGGCGCTTCCGGGATCGGATCGGGCGCGTGATGGCCGAACCGGGCGAAGGGCCAGGGAATCCCGAGCAGGTAGAGCAGGGTGCGCAAACCATCCAGGTAGCCATAGACCAGCGGCGGCGCACCGTGCCACGGATGGACCTCCCAGGCGTCTCCGGGCGGCCACTCCAGAGTGATCGGCACGAAGGTCAGCGCGCCAAGCGCCAGGCCCAGATAGATCGGCCACGGCCGCCGTGTGCGCGTCACGAACGCGAGCGCGAGGCCGAGCCCGATTCCTGCCAGCAGAGAGCCGCCCCCGACACGCAGCGCGGCAAAAAAGCATCCCAACGGAACCGCCGCCGCCAGCGCGAGCACGACGACGGTGGCACAGAACAGGCCGAGTTTGCGCACATTGCGCTGCAGCGTCTCAGACATGGCGATTCTCGGCAGGGGTTCGGCCCTGCGAAGCCGAACTGTAAGGGCAGGGATCCGGAACAGGCATCTTCATCCCTGTTATTTTGTCCCGCTATTTTGCAAGGAGTGTTCCATTGACCGCACAGCCAGACCCGACACACCGCTTTACCGGGGGCGTCGATATTCATTC
>JAYTGR010000216.1:0-6477 GCA_043733205.1 Chthonomonadaceae bacterium | reverse complement strand
CGGGCGAGCTCTACATCAACCAGAAGGGGAAAGGCTTCCGCAATGTGGCGGCTGAGGCAGGAGTCGCCGTTTCGGAAGACGGCCAGCCCCAGGGAGCGATGGGAGTAGATTTTGGGGACTTCGAGCATACCGGTCGGCCTGGGCTCTTCGTCACCACCTACGAGGCGGAGCCGGACAGTCTCTACAGCAACGCAGGAGACGGGACATTTATCGATCGATCGCTCGCAAGCGGCATCGGACCACGGACGACTCTCATGGTCGGATTCGGCGCTAAGTTTCTGGATGTCAGCAACAATGGCTGGCTCGATCTGGCGATCGCGAATGGGCACACCCGTGACAACGAGGAACAGATAGACAGCCTGACACACTACGCGCAGCCCTTGCAGCTCTTCCGCAGCGAACAGGGGAAGACTTTTACAGAGCGGACGCAGGAAGCCGGACCAGGGTTTACGAAGCCTGCGGTAGGGCGTGGACTGGCGACAGGCGACCTGAACGATGACGGCAAAATGGATATTCTCGCCACCGATCTGGAAGGCCCGCCCCGTCTGCTGATCAATCGCTATCCGAACAGCGGCGCCTGGCTGCGTATCCTGCTGAAGGGAACACGCAGCAACCGCATGGGCCTTGGAGCGAAAGTTACGGTGGCGGCAGGCGCCGAGCGGTGGACCAGCGAGTGTACGACCGGGGGCAGCTACCTCTCCGCGAGCGATTCCCGCCTGCATTTCGGCCTTGGCGCCCTCCAGGCCGTTACCCGCGTCGAAGTACACTGGCCGAGCGGCAGACACAGCGTCGTATCGAATCCCCATGTTCCCGGAGATCTTACGATTCAGGAGCCCTAATGCAACCCAAGCCTTCTTCTAAATACTGGCAGCTTCTGCGGCCGCTGGGCGCTGCTGTTCTGATCGGCAGCTTTCTGCTCTATCTCATCGTGGTTTTGAGTCAGGCGCAGCATGAGAACCGGTTTTCGAACGCGTCGCTCAAAGATTTAAGAGCCGTCCATGCCAAACATCCGGACGACGACGGCATCGCCTATGAATTAGCGCACAGCCTGGAACGGGACAACCAGAACGACGAGGCCCGCCTGACGATGCAAAAACTGGTACAGAGACAGCCGCAAAATCTGACCTACTGGCAGGGACTGGCGCGGTGCGCGAGCGATTCCGGTCATGCGATGGAGGCTCTGGAGGCCTATAAACAGAGCGAAAAACTGGATCCGACCTGGGCGGCTGGTCATTTCAAGAGAGCAGAAATACTCGTGTCGGCAGGACTGATGCGGGAGGCGCTCCCCGAATACGATCTGGGGGCAAAACTCGATCCTGCCTCCGTAACGAATACGGAACCCTGGATACGCTGTCTGATGGCAGCAGGACGGAACGCGGAGGCATGGGATCGCCTGATCGCGATGACCAAAAAGACCATGGTGTCCGATCCCTGCTACGAACTCCTCACGGATCTCGCGATACGGCTCAATAGGCCCGACCCGGCAAATAAACTGCTGGAAGACCGGATCCGGAGCGTGCCTCTCTACCCGACAGGCAAATACCGCATCTGTGAACTGCGTCTGATGCTCTCGGAGCACTTGGATACAGAGATGCTGCGGGATGCGGAACAGGTAGCGCTCAACGTCGCCCAGGGAACCGAACCGAGCGCCGACTACTTTGCTATGCTCGGCAGGATAAGGGTGCTGCGCGGCAGTCTTTCAGACGCTGCAAGCGCACTGATTTCGGGACTGAAACTGGACCGGGACAACAGAGCATGCCTGGAGACCCTTGCGGATGTCTATAAGCGCATGGGCAAGTCAGCCCAGGAGCAGCAGGTCTGGAATCACATCCGGAAAGTGACCGGCGAAACTCCGGAATTGGCCCAGCTGCGACGGGGAGCACAGCAGAGCCCGCAGGACACAGCGGCTCTCCTGGCGCTGGCGAAGGGGTTGGAAGACGCCGGAAAATTCGGTGAGGCGGCGGATACCTACGAGGGTGTGCTGACGCTCCGGCCACAGGATCCGACTGCCGCCGCACAGCGGGAAGCCATGCGCCGAAAAGCGCTGGAACTCCTGGACCAGAACAGCAGGAAGATCGTCGCAGAAATGCCGGCACAGTGAGAAATACGGCAGGTGACTATGCACAGCGTTAACGGCCGTCGTTCCCTGCTCGGCCTCCTGTTTCTCCTGACAGGGGGGTTATTATGGCTGGCCGGCTGCACGCATCCTGCCGTCTCTCCGGCGGAACGCACTCCTGTGACGCAGGCGAGCGAGTTTGCAGGGAACGCAGCCTGTGCCGAGTGCCACGCTTCTGAGTGCGCATCCCATCGCGGCAGCCGGCACGACCGCACCATGCATGCGGCGACGCGCCGGGATCTGGGGCCGCTGGCGCCCAAAGCAGGTGTCGTGCCGCTGGCGGGTTACGCCCTGGAGGATCAAGGAGACGTTCTTACGGTGGTAAGGGAGAGCTTCGAGACAGGCAGGCCGGAAGTGCAGACCCTGCAGCTGGCGCTGGGATCCGGGAAGGTCGGTCTGACGTTTCTCTCCCTTCTGAGCGCCGACACCATGATGGAGACGCGCATGAGCTACTTTCCGGGCTATCGCCTCTGGGATATGACGCCTGGGCAGGAGGTCAAACGCGCGGGGGATGTGCCTTTCGGGCGCCTGCATAGCGGAGAAACAGCCCGGCACTGCCTGAGCTGCCATTCTGTAACCGTACCGGAAAGGACTCTTCAGCCCGAACCGCGTCTCTATGGCGTCGGATGCGAAGCCTGTCATGGGCCGGCGCGAGCGCACATCGAGGCTATGCAGGCCAAGCGGTTTGCGGAACCCCATCTGGAGAACCTGGCGAAGTGGACGCCCACGAAGCTCAATCGGCTGTGCGGAAGGTGCCACCGTAATGTGGAGGATGTCGATGTCAGAACGCCCGATGCAAATCAGACACACCGCTACCAGCCCTATGCTCTCGCGCGCAGCGCGTGCCGTACGAAGAGCGGCGAGCCTCTCTCCTGTCTGAGTTGCCACGATGCGCATGCGGATGTCAGCACGGATCGCAAAAAGTACGAGCAGGCGTGTCTCAGCTGTCATGCCAGACCGGGGCTGGAGCATCCTGTCTCGGGAGACCCGAATGTTCGTCAGGCAAAAGCCTGCCCGGTGAACGCGACGACCGGATGCATCTCGTGTCACATGCGCCCTAAACGCCTTTTTCCCGAGACCACTATTACGGCGACGCTGTCAGATCATCGCATTTCGATCGAGCACAAATAGAATGACAAACACGACGGCTTTCGTAAAATCGCCTGCCCGGCGCAGGATCGGAATCATCGCGGCAGTGTTGATAGGCGGCAGCGTGGTCGGCAGTCTGGTCTGGTGGTACAGCCCGGGCAACGCCGCGAATCGCTATCGGCGTATGTCGATGCTGGAACTGAATCAAACGCTGGATCGCAGCCCGAAGGATGCGCTCGCGGCGCGCACTCTGGCGCTCCGGCTTGCAGGGGAAGGCGATGCCGGGATGGCGGAGCCCGCCCTGCGCGAAGCCATAGCCCTCAACGCGAACGACCCGGAGGTCGCGACCGGGCTGGGCGAGCTCCTGATGGCCAAGGGCCGTTACGAGGAAGCGTTCCAGATACTGAAGTCGGTTGCGGTCCGCTTTCCGAACTATCCGCTTGGACGCTCGGCGCTCGGCAAACTCTATATGAAAAAGGGATCTTATCTGCACGCTTCTGCCGAGTATGGGGCGGTCGTCAGCCTGGACAAGAGAGCGGACGATGCCTGGTATCAGCTGGCCGTCTGTTATCTGCAGATGCAGCAGTCGGCGAAAGCGCAGGATGCGATCGACGCGGCTCTGCGCCTGCAGCCGGACGAACCCCACTATCTCGCGCTGAAAGGCAGCGTCGATGTCGCGGTGGGGAACGTGAGTGCAGGCATCGAAGAGACGCGGCGTGCCGCACAGCTTGCTCCCCGAAATCAGCGCATCATCTCTACTCTCACTAATCTGCTGCTGACTCAGCATCGCAGTGCGGCCGATCTCGATATGGCCGAGCAGACGATCGGCCGGCTGGAGCAGCTGAACCCGGATCTGCCGCTGCTGCCCTATCAGCGCGGCGAACTGGAACGTTTGCGGCAGCACTGGCTGCCTGCCGCGCACTATCTGGAGAAAGCGCTGACGACGGCGCCCGGTCAGGATGAGGTCTACTTTTCGCTCGGTCAGGTCTACCACCGCTTGAATCGGGAGCGGGAAGCCGATCGCATGATGCAGATATTCCGGCAGCGCCAGCAGCTCAATCAGCATAAGGAGGCGATTCGGATCGCTTTGAGCATGCACCCCGATGCTGCTGCCCTGTACGCACAGCTGGCCAACGTGCAGTTCCAGCTGGGAGAACGCGATGGCGCCCTGGCAAGCATACGGGCTGGACTGGCGATCGACCCGAAGAACGTCTCCCTGCAGACGGGACTGCAGCGTCTCAGTCCGCCGACTGCACCGGGGCCGGCGTCCCGTCCATGACATTATTCTCCCGTTTCAGCTTACTGACGTGCTGCCTGTTTCTGGCCGGCTGCGGCGGCAGATCTCGCCCGCTCGTTCCAAAAACGCCTGCACTGCCCACGCCTGGTTCGGCTGCAGCTGCCTCTGTTTCTCCCATTCGATTTGAAAATGTCGCGCAGAAGGCAGGCCTCGATTTTTCCCTCGGGAATCGCGGGCGGTCGCCGCTGACGATCCTGGAAACCTCGGGCGGCGGCTGCGCCTTCCTCGACTACGATTCGGACGGCTGGCCCGATATTCTGCTGGTCGGGCCGCATCGCGTCGGGCTCTATCACAATGAACACAATGGCACCTTCAAGGATGTGACCTCGCAGAGTGGTCTGGCAGGCGATCGGTATTGGATGGGCTGCACTGTAGGAGACTACGATGGTGACGGCCGCCCCGACATCTTTCTGACAGGCTACCACTGTTTTGCGCTCTACCGCAATTTGGGGGGCGGCAAATTTCAGGACGTGACCCGGCAGAGCGGTGTCGGCGGTCTGGAGTGGAGCATGAGCGCCGCCTTCGCCGATCTGACAGGCTCGGGCAGGCTCGACCTGTTCGTATCGCAGTATATCCATTTCGATTCCGCTTCCAATCAGATCTGTGAGGTAGGCGGAACACGTTCGGCCTGCGGCCCGGAGATCTATACCGCGCTGTCTGGAAAACTGTTCCGCAATATGGGGCAGGGCAAATTTCAGACGGTGCCCTGGAAAGACACTGGGAAGACCTGGGGAGTTCTGGCCTCCGATCTGCTCGGCACAGGGCGTCCCGCGCTCTATGAGGCCAACGACATGGAGCCGGGAGACCTCTGGATCCGGCAGCAGCAGGGCCAGATCTGGAAAAACGTGGGGGCGGACAATGGGACCGCCTATGACGGTCAGGGCCATCTTCAGGGCGGCATGGGAGTCGATTCGGGAGACTACCGCAACGAAGGACGGCTGAGTCTGGTCGTCACAACCTATTTTGCGCAGCCGATCAGCCTCTATCATAACGACGGGAGCGGGCTTTTTACCGTCGCGAGCGGTCCCAGCAATCTGGGGCCGCCGACGACGCAGTTTGTAAAATTCGGCGTCGGTTTCGTCGATCTCGACAACGATGGCTGGCTCGACCTGATGCTGACAAGCGGGCATGTGCGGGACAACGTACACGATTTCGATGCGGCGCAGACCTACGCCCAGCCGGTGCAGATCTTCCACAACACGCGCGAACAGTTCACCGACGGATCGGCTGTGTCGGGCATTGCGGATCTGCGCGCCGTGGGGCGGGGAATAAGCTTCGCGGACTTCGATCACGATGGCAAGGTGGACGCGCTGGTCTGTAACCTGGAAGGCAGGCCTCTGCTTCTGCACAATATCACTCCGACCTCCAATCACTGGCTGGAGGTGCGCCTGAGTGCCCACGGCAGCAACCGGTTCGGCTTAGGCGCACTGGTGACCGCGAAGGTTGGCGGCCTCTCGATGCTGCGCGAAATTCGCACCAGCGGCAGCGTCCTCTCCGCCCAGGATCCTGTCGCGCATTTCGGGTTCGGCTCCGCCGCCGGACCCGTCGATCTCACGATCCACTGGCCCGACGGCAAAAAACAGCATCTTTCCGTCTCTAAAATAGACACCTCGCTCACCGTCCCCGCTCCCTCAAGCGAATAACTTTCCGCTTGTAACCTTCCCGTTCCTTCCCTCGCCTAATAGGCCGGAACCGCTGCGGAGGTGAACCTTTCGATAGAGTTCCGGAACTAACCCTCCTGTATAGACTGCCCCGATTCGTTTGCTGGAGAACATCTGGACAATGACGACCTCGAACTCTCGTTTGTTTGTTTTGCGCCTGCGTGCCGCCTCGGCGCGGCGCGGCGTCTTTGCGCTGTTTCTGGCGCTCTCCGTCGTGGGAATCGGGCTGGCAGTCCGGCCCTCGCTGGCATGGCAGAACCCGCAGGAACTGGTGCGGCAGGGCGACAAGAGCTGGAACGAGCAGTCGTACGAGC
>JAYTGR010000215.1:0-2276 GCA_043733205.1 Chthonomonadaceae bacterium | reverse complement strand
GGAGACGATCGCGAGCAGCTGCTGCTTTCTGCAGGCAGATACACCCGGCCAGGACTCGGATAAGACACCGACGACCCCAAAAGAAGCCGACAAACTGGAGCGCAGACTAAAACAGCATCCGGACGACTTCAATACCCGCATGCTTCTGCTGGAATACTACTTCTGGCAAATGATCCAGTCTCCGTCCGCGCACGTGGCGCATGAGCGTCATGTGTTGTGGGTCATTCGCAATCATCCTGACGCGGACATTGCCGGTGTACCCGCCATGTCGCTTGTGCATGGAAGAGAAGATGACGCTATCGCCAAGGCGAAGCGTCTTTGGCAGCAGCAGATATCCGCCCATCCGAAAAACGCTAAGCTCCTGGGGAATGCGGCCACCTTTTTCCTGAAACAAGGTTCGGAGACCGGTTTGGAACTTCTGAACCGGGCACAGGCGCTGGAGCCAAAGAATCCGAAGTGGCCGATGCAGCAGGGAATGATCTATTCGGAGTGGATGAACCGCTCTGCCGGCAAACAACGCCAGGAGGCAGCCAAAAAGGCGGTGCTGGCCTGGGAGCGGTGGTGGATGCTGATCGGTGATGTCAATGAAGACAGCTTTCTGGATGCGTTACCGGTGGCCGCGTTCGAGGCGGGAGATATGGGCAAAGCCCATCTGTATGCAGCGAAGCTCCTGGAGATGGCGGCACGCCCCGATAAGAGCGCGTTCGGAGATGCCATTCACAAAGGCAGCCTGATTCTCGGCAGGATAGCGCTCAAATCCGGCGACATCGAGAAAGCGAAATCCTTCCTGCTGGCATCCGGGCAAACACCGGGTTCGCCCGTGCTCGATTCCTTTGGCCCCAATATGATGCTTGCCAAAGAACTGCTGGAAAAAGGAGAACGGCAGGCGGTTCTGGACTACTTTGCCTTATGTGCCAAGTTCTGGACAATGGACGATGGCGCGAAAATAAAACAATGGACAGAGGAAGTCAAGGCAGGCAGGATACCGGACTTTGGCGCTAACCTTATCTACTGACGCTGCGGGAGGTCGATAAGCGGGCGCAAGAACATACCGATTTCCACCTGCGCAGCGCGAAAGAGGTGCCCGGCTGCGGAATATCCGCCGCATCCAGGCATCTGGGCCACATCGCCGACTTCCTGTTCGATGAGGACGAGCTCTGCCGCTAATAGGCCGGACAGCGCCCTTCGGAGCGCGAACGGCTGAAGGAACTGGCGTAATTTTGAAAGAGAGGAATGTCATGTCACAAATTACAAGCCGCGAGATTCGATTGGTGTCACGCCCCATCGGGATTCCCACAGAAGCGAACTTTACCCTGGCGCAGACCGAACTGGAGCCTCTGCAGGATCGGCAAGTGCTGGTTCGTAACCTCTTCATGTCGGTGGACCCCTATATGCGGGGCCGCATGAACGATACACAATCGTATGTGCCTCCTTTCGCACTAGGCAGGCCACTCGATGGCGGCGCGGTCGGTGAGGTCATCGAATCGCGGGCTCCGGAATTCAAGCCGGGTGACGTCGTCACGTCCGGACTGGGCTGGAGGGAAGTTTTCATTGCCTTCCCACAGGCGCTGCATCGGGTCAGCCGCGACGTGCAGCCGCTTTCGGCCTATCTGGGCGTCCTCGGCATGACCGGCATGACCGCATGGGCCGGATTGAATCTGGTGGACGTGACAGCCGGCGACGTCGTTTTTATTTCGGGAGCCGCAGGCGCCGTCGGCAATGTGGCCGGACAGTTGGCGAAACTGCGCGGGTGCCGTGTCATCGGATCCGCCGGATCACCGGAAAAGATAAAGTTTCTCCTGGAAGAGTGCGGGTTCGACAGCGCATTCAACTACAAATCTGGCCCGATCCTCGGACAACTGAAACAGGCGGCTCCAGATGGAATCGACGTCTACTTCGACAATGTTGGAGGCGAAACGCTCGAAGCGGCGCTCTCGACACTGCGTGTGCATGGCCGGATCATCGCCTGCGGCGGCATCTCCAGTTACAACGACGCGAAGCAGCAGCCTGGCCCGGCCAATCTTTTCAACATGATCACGAAAAGGCTCACGATGAAGGGGCTGATCGTGACCGATTCGCTGGATCGTCAGGGCGAATTCGAGAGAGAAGTCGGCGGCTATTTTCGGGCGGGTAAACTGAAGAATGAGGAGACGGTGGTGCGAGGCATCGACCAGGCAGTGAGCGCCTTCCTCGGCCTCTTCGAAGGCAAAAACACAGGCAAGATGGTGGTGGAGCTGGGTGTATCCGAGGAGACGGGATGAGCAATGTGGTTTTGG
>JAYTGR010000214.1:0-6493 GCA_043733205.1 Chthonomonadaceae bacterium | reverse complement strand
CTCATAACAGCCGATCGCCTTCTTAAAATTCGCTTCTCTGCTGCCGGTGCGCGTGTCGCTATAGACGCCGGCCATTTTGGTCTGGATACCGGCCCAGTCGGGGGGATAGTCCTGTTCCGTATCGACCTTCAGAGCGGATTCATAGCACTGGATCGCCTTCTGAAGATTCTCCTCTCGATTGCCTGTTGGCAGATGGAAATAGGCGCTGCCCAGCCAGGACTGCGTCGATGCCCAATCCTCCGGCAGGTCTTTTTCCGTCTGCACCCTCAGAGCGGCTTCATAATAGCCGATCGCCTTCCGGAGGTTTTCTTCTTCGCTGCCCTGCGGCAGTTCGGAATAGGCTATGCCCAGTCTGGCCTGAATCCCTGCCCATGCCGCAGGAAAATCTTTTTCCGTGTGAAATCTCAATCCTGCCTCAAAACAGCCGATCGCCTTCCGGAGGTTCTCTCCCCGGTTTCCAGTGCGCAGTTTGAAATACGCGCCGCCCAGGCTGACCTCGGTATTCGCCCGTTCCTGCGGGCAGTCCTCTGCCGTTTGTATGCGGAGACTCTCTTCATAACACCGGATCGCCTTTCGGAGGTTCTCTTCTCTGTTACCCGTGAGCATATCCGCATAGGCGGCGCCCTCACTGGCCCGTATGCCGGCCCAGTAGAGCGGATACTCTCGTTCAGTGAAGATCTGCCGCGCATCTTCATAAAGGTGAAGCGCCTTTTTAATGTTTGCGTCCTGGCTGCCCGCAGGCAGGTAAGCATAAGCAATGCCTTCGTTTGCTTCCGTCCTGGCCCGGTATTGCGGGTATCCCTGCTGCGTATAGAATTTCAGAGCCGCCCCATAATAGCCGATCGCCTTCGTCAGATTCTTTGCGCTGCTGCCAGTAGGAAGTCTGAGATATGCGCTGCCCAGACTATTGTCGATTTCGGCGACAATGGCCGCAAAGGGGTCTTGAAGGCCGGGCCGGACCTGGGTCTCGAAGTAGGTGCGCGCTGCCAGCAGGGCTCTGATCCCATCCTGTATGTCTTCGCTGCGCCGGGCCACCTCGGTGCGATCGAGCAGCGCTCTGCCCAGATCGATGTGCAGGCGCGCCTGCTGCTCCTCCGACAGCCCCGGTCGGTTCAGCTTCTCTTTCAGTGCGTTTACCGCCTGTCGTACCGACTCCGGATCGTACTGCCGGTAAGAGACGCTGCTGCCAAGATTGGCGCTGCGCGGGGCCGGAAGAGCCAGGACCATCTGAGTCGTACTGCGTTCGATGCCGCCGAAGGTGAAGCTGTCCACCTGCTCGCTCACACGGCGCTCCAGTTCACGGAGCATCAGGGGCGCATAGGGCTTGTGCAGATCCTGGTCATAGCGCGCTAAGGATTCGAACAGTATTTTGTGGAAATGCGTCAGACCTCCCCCGTCCAGCAGAGCCTGACGGCTCGGCTCGGAACTGACCCATATCGCAGTGGAAGGCGCGGCGGCGGCTTCCACCAGATTGGCCGTGCCTCGTGGGGGCGTGAGGCCCAGCCCCAGCGCTCCAGAATAGCAGGCATCGGCGATCAGCAGTTTGTGACTGCAGGGGATTTTTACAAACAGTTGGAGCACCTGCTCCATCGGCAGGAGACATGGGCTCCGAGCGGTAAGCGTCTTCTCTGCTGCGGGCCGCCACGCCACGAAGTCGGCGGCGCCGCCTGGACGCTGACGGCCATGCAGACACAAATCCACGACCACACGGTCCTCTTTCGTGACCGTGCGGGCCAGTGTCTGCAGTGCGGCCACAATATTTTCGCGGCTGGCCTGCGTTTCGAAAAGGGAACGGATCTGTTTCGGAGGAAACTGCCACTGCTGCAGCTTGTCGTTCATCTGCCGGATGCTGGCGGCGCACTCGTGGGCGTTGGGGCCGTCATCGACGCCTACCAGCAGCGCATAAGACGAGTGGTAAAGCGGCTGGCCCTGATAGTATAAATCCCAATGCACTGGCTTCTGTGCCCAGGCCGATGCGCATGACAGCACCAGCATACCAGTGATGCAAACAGGCAGAAAGTATTTCATGGCGGTTACTTCACTCCTCATACCATCAAAAAACCAATCCGAAAAAGCAGGACGTGCCCTTCGTAGGAGGCATTGACGACAACGACCGCGCCCTCTTTCGGCAGACTTCCGACCGCAGAATCGAGCGGGCCGAGGATGGGACTATAGCCATGCGCCCTGGCATCGGTGGCGATGCGCTGGGCAAACGCCTCGGCGGAGCCTGCGTTCGAGCCGTACAGCACATGGATGGGAATGCCGTTCGACGCCTTCGGGCTGCTCTGCGTGCCGGATCGGGCGGAAGGGACGGCTGTGCCGGGCGACCGACCGGCTTCGACAATAACATTGTCCCGGCGCTTCGCGTAGATTTCGAGGCCGTGCGGCTTCAGCGTCAGCGTCTCTTTGGTCTCCAGCTTGCAGTCGGGATCGACCAGCGAGAGATCGAAGCGCGGCGCTTCACTGCCCATCACCCGCTCGACCTCCTCGCGCGCCCGTGCCATGACCTCGGGATGACGCAGCAGGGCATAGAGGGTGAACGACAGCAGTCCGCTCGTCGTCTCATGCCCTGCTATCAGAAAGGTCACCATCTGATAGCTCACGTTCTCTTCGCTCAGCCGTTCGCCGGTCTGGGGGTCGAGCGCGGTGAGCATCGTGCTGAGAATATCGGTTTTGCCGCCCGGATCGCCGTGCTTTTTGCGGTCGGCGATCAGTTCGTCGGCGATCTGATGCATGAGACGGGTATCTTCTTCGTACTGCCGTTTTGTGATGAGCATCAGCCGGTTTTGCAGCGGCAGTCGCCGTGTGCGCGCCCCCGATTCGGCCAGCGCCCGCACCATCGCGCCGATGAACGGATGCATCTCCTTGGCGTAGAAGCTGTTGAAGCGATAGTCGAAAGATCGGCCCATACTCCTTTGCCAGCGCTATCAGCGACTGCACCGGCGCATGCGGGTCTAAATCCGGAATATTACCGACCACCGGCGCCGGTTTGGGGCCGGGGAAAGCGAAAGCTGTTTGTTTATTCATCATCGTGCGCGCAGTCTGTTAAGGTGCTGGATGCGGTATTTTAGAAAAGTTTTCCCACGTTCGGCATCTGAAAGCAGAGTTCCTGCCAGGTTCCGTTTCCCATATCAGGGAACTCTCCTCCACACAATTGGATAGGCCATTTTAACCGCAAAACGCCTTTTTGCGCTATACCAGCAGAAAAAATTTCGGAGTGAACTACGTGCGATACTGCTCAGCAGGACTAAGAACCGACAGGCGGCACAACACAGCCCGATTGCGTATAGAGGCATAGACAGCCTTGCGATGCTGCGGTGTGAAAGGGGTATTTTATGCAATGCTTTCCTGTTCTCTTCGTTCGCAGGATGGCCGTGCTGCTGGCTGCGGGCTCCTGCCTGTTTCTCTCGGTGACGGCTCAGGGGGATGCGGCAGGAGAGAAACGCCGCGCGCAGCTGGCGAAGGTGCAGCGCGTCATCATCGTGCCGCCATTTATCGGAACGGAGACGCTGAGCAGGCTGGATGCGCAGAAGGCTCCCCCGGAAAAAGGCAAACCGGATGCCAAACTGATCGCATACGGCGCTCAGCTCCGCTCCCTGGAAAATCATGTGCGGGAGTGGCTGCCGCAGCGCGTGAAAGCGCGCACCAATTTTCAGATCGTGCCGACGGAGGAGCTTGAGGCGGCGCTGAAAGAGCTGAACCTGACACCGCAGACCCTCTTTCAAAATGCAGGAAAGATGAAGGGCAGAAGTTTTGCGGTCCCGGACAGCGCCGGTGTGCGCGCCCTGGTCCAGCGTCTGCATGCCGATGCCGTGCTGCTCTCCACCCTGGACGAACCGCGCCACAACAGCGGCGCTTATCTGTTCGATCCCCTCGCGGGCTTGAGTTACGACAGCCCCAAAGTACGTGGGAAGATAGGATTCTGGCTGCTCCTGCCCGACAGCACGGAAGCGCTGCATGCGTATATGGAGGTGCTGCATCCGGTCAGTAAGCTCGGCAGCCGCACCTTTCTGCTGATAGACTGGACCGAAACGGAGGATCAGGTCATCGAGGACTTCCTGGACGAGCTGACACGCTACACGCCCCTGAAGACGCCTGACCGCAGGCCGCCCGCCGCAGACAGCCGGCAGGAGCCCCGAACAAAAGCCGGCCTGCCATGAGAATCCTGCCCGTGAGGTAGAATAGTGGAAATGACGGACTGTGCGCCCATTTAGGAGGAGTTGTGTTGACGGCAGAGAAGTGGAAAGTGATCGTGGTGATGCTCCTGGCGACGCTGGCGGTGTCTCTTGGAGAAGCGCTGCTCTCCAAAGGGATGAAACTGACCAACGTCCCGTCTGCCTCGGGATGGGCGCAGGCGCAGGCTGTGCTGAACCGCTATGTCATCTGTGGGACTGTCCTGATGACCGCCTACTTCGGCCTCTACATGCTGGCGCTGCGCTGGGCCGACCTCAGTTTCGTGCTGCCACTGACAGCGGTCTCCTATCTGCTCGGTGCGCTGCTGGCAAAATTCTATCTGGGCGAACAGGTCTCCCCGACGCGCTGGGCGGGAGTGCTGATTATCACCTGCGGCGTCATTGTCGTAGGCCTGGGTGAGCGCGGCGGTGGTAAACCTTGAATATATTCGAAATCGTGATACGCGTGGTCTTAGGCGGGATGCTGGGAGCGTTCGGGTTCTATTCGGGGCTGCTGATCTGGGCCGCGCGCAAGTGGGCGCGCTCCCGCCCGACGCTGACACCGGAGTTTTCGCCCCACGTGACCATTCTGAAGCCGGTGCGCGGCATGGATGCCCACGCCTACGCGAACTTCGTCTCGTTCTGCCGTCTGGACTACCCGGCCGACCGGGTGCAGCTGCTGTTCAGCGCGCTCGACCCGGACGATCCCGCTCTGGAGCTTGCCGAGCGGCTGCAGGCCGAGTTTCCGGAGCGCGACATCTCTATCGTGCGGCCCGGTCTGTCGGCAATGCGGGGACCAAATCGGAAAGTCTGCAACTTGGCCGCCATGCTCCCGGAAGCGAAGCACGACCTGCTGGTGCTGTCCGACAGCGATATGCGTGTCGCGCCGGACTATCTGCGCCGGCTGGTCGCGCCGTTCCGGCCGCAGGAAGGAAGCGCGAATCCTCCGGTCGGCCTGGTGACATGTCCTTATCGGGGCGCATCTCCGGAGAGCCTGCCTGCCGCGCTGGAAGCGCTGGGAATCGGCTCCGACTTCATTCCGAGCGCGATGGTGAGTCGGGCGCTGGAGGGTGTCTCGTTCGCCTTCGGCTCGACCATCGCGCTGCCGAAATCGGTGCTGGCGGAGTTGGGCGGGTTCGAGGCGCTGTTCGACGAGCTGGCGGACGATTTTCGGCTTGGCAATGGGGCGGCGAAGGCGGGCTACACGGTTGTGCTCTCCGATGTCGTCGTGGACGATGTGCTGGGCGCGGAGCGGTTCGGCGTGATGTGGTCGCGCCGCCTGCGCTGGGCGCGCACCGTGCGCTCGTGCCGGCCTGCAGGCTATGCGGGCTCCGCCATCACGCATGGAATCGCGCTGGGCCTGCTGTTCCTGTTCGCCTCCCAGTTTGCGCTCTACGGATGGCTGACATTCGGAACAGTGCTGCTGCTTCGGCTCGGCGTCGCGCTGTTCCTCGCGCATCGCTACACCCGGGATCCCAACATCGCCCGTTTCCTCCCGCTCCTTCCTCTCAGCGACCTCCTCGGATTTGCGCTCTATCTCGGCAGCTACTGCGGCACCCGGATCGTCTGGCGCGGCGAACGTTTTCGCCTGCTCGCGGGCGGCAAACTGCAGCGCGAATAGACCCGGAAGGTCTCCTGCAGAGCCAGCACCCCCGAGGAGAGCCATTGGCTCGCCTTGACACGCACTCTGGATAGGGTATCCTGTTAAATATGCGTGTCCTGATACTTGCCAATGGAGAGCCGCCCGACCCAGAGTGGGCGCAGCGAATCGCCGCCGAACACGACCTCCTGCTCGCGACGGATGGGGCGGCCCATCGCGCCGTCGGGCTGGGCCTGACGCCGGACATCGTCTGCGGGGACTTCGATTCGATTCGCATGGAGGTCGCGCAGGCAGAGTTTCCAAACGCCCGCTTCCTGCCGACACCAGATCAGGAACAGGCGGATCTCGAAAAGGCCCTGCTCGTGGCGCAGGATCTTGGTGCGACGGCCATAACGATCCTCGGCGCGACCGGCAGCCGCCTCGACCACACCCTGTCCGCTTTCGCCGTTCTGCTGCGGCACCATCGGGAAATGCCGATCGTCCTGCGAACGGAAGACACAACAGTCATCGCGCTTTCAGGAACGGCAGCTGAGCCGGGAGAAGCCGCTCTCTCTACGAAACCCGACGATACGATCTCTCTGCTCTCCTTCGACGGCAGGGCTTCCATCACCCTGACCGGCGTCCGCTGGCCGCTGACCGACGAAAGGCTGGAGTTCGCGACACGCGGGGTCAGCAACCGTGCCGCCGCCGATCGGGTGCAGGTGCGGGTCCACGGCGGCGC
>JAYTGR010000213.1:0-6514 GCA_043733205.1 Chthonomonadaceae bacterium | reverse complement strand
CCAGGGCTTTACTAAGAAAAAATTATGAAAAACAAACCGTCTCTTTTTCTGCCATCCTGCCTGGGAACGTTCTGTCTTGCCCTGGCCTTCTTTGCATCGCCAGGCAGAACCCAGGAAAAACTGTCCCTGAATACGTTCCTAAACTGGCTCAGATCGTGCGTCTGACGCTTGGCGAAACCACTATTGCCACCGCGCTGGCAGTGCTTTCTCAACAGACGGGAGTACGGATCGATGCGTCAGACTATCTGAGAGAACGCATTGTGGTAATACAGATGGAGGGTATTACAGGACGGACGGCACTCGGCGCTATCGCTGCGCTGAACGACCTTAAATGGCGCGAAATAGGGCCAAACCATATTCTGGTGGAGCGTCCCGCGCCTAAACAGCCGGAAAAAGTAACCCAGGTTCCCGGACTGCTCCCAAAAGCGATGCCCAAGGATATGAGGGACTGTTTGTTAGTAGGGATGCCGCAAAAACAAGCATGGCAGTTCGCTGACACAAGCGCTTTTAAAAGAAAATCGGATTACGAATTTTCTCTGTTCATTCATTCCCGCATCTCCGAACTGATTCAGGAGCAAAAGAGACTTTTCGAGGCCGCTCTGCCTCCTAAACTATCGCTTGGGGCGAAACTTCCATTTCGGACTATGAATCCCGCGCAGCAGTCCGAACTGCTGACAATTCTCTTCTTCGAGGAAATCAATCGCCTGCAGTTCAGTTTCATGCACGGCGATCTCGCTCCGTATCAAAAGGACGTGATGCAGGCCGCCCTGCATTTGCACAAGACAGATGGTATTTTAGAGATAGGCACAGTAACCCATGAGGGGACCATGGAAACCTACAGTTTTTTTGGTGCGCCCGTCGCCCCAGCTTCCGGGCTGGGACAAAATCAGTCGAGCATAAAACCCTGATCGTCTAAAACAGGACGTCCAGGGCCGTTAACAGACTAACGCGGTAAAACCGGCCCGCCTTGTCTTCCTTTCCTCTGCGACATTTCTGCGCGGAATTTTAGGAAATCAGGGCGGGCCAGTTGGTGTTTCAGTGAGAAGGGATTAGGCTGGATCAGGAGGGAACCGGGTCGTGGCGTTTTAGGATGAGGGTGGCGTTGTGGCCGCCGAAGCCGAAGGAGTTGGACATCGCAACACGCACGTCCGCTTTGCGCGGGGTGTTGGGCACGTAGTCGAGGTCGCAGTTGGGGTCGGGCTGCTCGTAGTTGATGGTCGGGGCGACGATGCCGTCGCGGAGGGTGAGCGCGCAGAGGATCGCTTCGACCGCGCCAGCCGCGCCGATCAGATGGCCCGTCGCCGATTTGGTCGAGCTGATCGGGATCTTGTAGGCGTGTTCGCCGAGGACAGATTTGATGGCCGCCGTCTCGTTCTTGTCGTTCAGTTCGGTCGAGGTGCCGTGGGCGTTGATGTAGTCGATGGCATCGGGCGTGAGATTGGCGGAGCGCAGGGCTGCCTTCATCGCGCGGGCGGCGCCTTCGCCTTCCGGCGCGGGAGCGGTGATATGGTAGGCGTCGCCCGCCATGCCGTAGCCGATCAGCTCGGCGTAGATCTTCGCGCCGCGTGCCTGCGCCCCTTCCAGGGTCTCCAGGATCACGACGCCGCTGCCCTCGGACATGACGAACCCATCGCGGCCGGCCTCGAAGGGCCGGCTGGCGTGTTCGGGATCGTCGTTGCGCTGCGAGAGCGAGCGCGCCTGGCAGAAGCCCGCCATGCCGAGCGGGGTGATACAGGCCTCCGCGCCGCCCGCGATCATCGCGTCGGCATCGCCGCGCCGGATCACCTCGTAGGCGTCGCCGATGCAGTTGGTGCCGGTCGCGCAGGCCGTGGTGATGCAGGAGTT
Source organism: Chthonomonadaceae bacterium (assembly GCA_043733205.1). Classification (GTDB taxonomy): domain Bacteria; phylum Armatimonadota; class Chthonomonadetes; order Chthonomonadales; family Chthonomonadaceae; genus JANXLO01. The sequence goes on along the minus strand of JAYTGR010000213.1, from coordinate 4,669 downwards.
GGGGCCGCGCGCGCCGGTCAGAATCGAGACCATGCCCGCGCCCATATCGCAGATGATGCCGGGAATCAGGAAGGGCGAGATGCGGCCCGGTCCCCGCTCCAGCAGCACTTTATGCTGCTCTTCGATGGTCGCAAGACCGCCGATGCCGGAGCCGATATAGACGCCCGTGCGGTCCCGGTTCTCTTCGGTGATCTGCAGGCCGGAGTCGGCGAGCGCCGTCAGCGCCGCGCCCGCCGCGAACTGGATGAACCGGTCCATCCGACGCGCCTCTTTTTTGTCCATCCAGGGCGACGGGTCCCAGTCCTTGATCCCGCCCGCAAAGCGGGTCGAGTAGCCTGTCGTATCGAAAGCCTCGATGGGCGTGATCGCCGAGCAGCCGGAAAGACAGGCTTTCCACAGCGTCTCCGCGTCCAGCCCCAGAGCGGTGATCGCTCCCACACCCGTTATCACGACGCGCCGGGGGCGCATCGTATTCGTTACTTCGCTCATGATAGCGTTCCTTCACACTTGCACACCTGCGACGGTCAGACGGAACGACAGGGAGGAGGCGAGATCGCCGCCCCCCGGTCTGGAGTGTCTGCCGTCTGTTTCGGGCACGGGTCAGGCCTTGGCCTTCTCCTCCACGTAGTTGACGATGTCCTGCACAGTCGGCAGTTTTTCGGCGTCCTGATCGGAGACTTCGATGTCGAACTCCTCTTCCAGGCCCATCACGATTTCGACCACATCCAGCGAATCCGCGCCCAGGTCATCGACAATGGAGGCGGCCGGGGTCACTTCGTCCTCGCTCACTTCCAGCTGCTCCATCAGTACTTTCCGCACACGCTCTAGTGTCGTCATCTCTGTTCTCCTCGAACGGCAGATTTGCCGGTGTTATATGATTGAAACCTTGTTCCGGCCTCCGCCTGAATCAGGCGAGAGAGCGCAGAAACGTCTGCCGGTCCCGCTTCTGCAGTCGAGAAGACAGGAATCCGAACATCTATTACTTCTGCCGGCCTTGGGGCCGGGTTTTTACATAAATAGTCCGCCGTCTATCGAGATGACTTCGCCCTGGACATAGGCGGCATCTTCCGAACAGAGGAAGGCGACCACACGGGCCACATCCTCGGGCGCCCCCAGACGGCCCAGGGGAATCTGTTTCAAGATCACTTCGCGGTACTCCGGTTTGAGGACCTCGGTCATTTCGGTCTCGATGAAACCGGGCGCGACTGCATTGACCCGGATGTTCCGCGAGCCCAGCTCTTTGGCCAGCGACTTGGTCAGGCCGACCAGCCCGGCCTTCGACGCGCTGTAGTTGACCTGGCCCGCGCCGCCCGCCTTGCCGATCACCGAACCGACATTCACGATGACGCCGCTCTTCTGCTTGAGCATCAGGATCGCCGCCGTTTTGGAGCAGAGGAACGCGCCTTTGAGGTTGGTGTCCAGCACGGCGTCCCAGTCCTCTTCGCTCATCCGCATGATCAGCTTGTCCCGGGTGATCCCGGCGTTGTTGACCAGAATGTCGATGCGTCCGAACTTCTCCTGCGCGGTTTTGATGAGCGCCTCCGCCTCGGCGGGTATGGCCACACTGCCCTGCACCGCAATCGCTTCACCGCCTGCCGCCACTATCTGCGCGACCACCTGCTCGGCGGCCTCCGCGCTCCGGCTGTAGTTCACAACGACTTTCGCGCCTTCTTTGGCCAGAGTCAGGGCGATGGCGGCTCCGATGCCGCGTCCCGCTCCGGTCACTACCGCTGCTTTGTCGACTAATCGCAAGGTGTGCTTCCTACTCTCTCTGCGTCCTGCTCACTAAATCTTAAGTGGCTTCAGGATTTCGCAGGCGGCGTCCAGGGTCGGTTTGTCGTGGACGCTGAGGGCCTGCGCGGTTTTGTCGATCCGGCGCATCAGGCCGGTCAGGACTTCCCCGCTGCCGAGTTCGACAAAAATCTCTATCCCGTCATTCCGCAGACGCTGTATAGACTCCTCCCACCGGACGCTGCCGCTCACCTGGCGGGTCAGACCGCTCATCAGGTCACCGGGAGTCTCAATGTAGTCGGCATCGACATTCGTCACGATACGCACCGACGGCTTGCGGAAGGTGGCGCGGGAGATCGATTCGAACAGCGCGTCGCCTGCGGTCACCATCAGCGGCGAGTGGAACGCGCCGGAAACCGGAATCGGGATCACCCGCTTTGCGCCTTTGGCTTTCGCGATCTCTCCGGCCTTCTCCACCGCTTCCAGCTCTCCGGAAAGGACGATCTGCCCTCCGCCGTTGTAGTTGGCCACGGTGACGATCTTCCCAGTTGCGGCACGCGCCTCTTCGCAGGCTTCCCGCGCAGCCTCCGCCTCCAGCCCCAGCACGGCGGCCATAGTCCCCGGCATCCGTTTGCCGGCATCGCGCATCAGTTCGCCGCGCGTCCGCACCAGCTGCAGACCTTCGGCGAAATCCAGCACGCCCGCCGCTGTCAGCGCGGCATACTCGCCGACGCTGTGCCCCGCAACCGCATCCGGTTTCACGGGACACGTTTCGGCCAGACAGCGAAACGCTGCGACACTTGTCGTATAGAGCGCCACCTGCGCGTTTTCGGTCGCCCGCAGCGTCTCCTCGGGGCCGTCGCAGCAGAGAGCCTGGAGATCGAAGCCTAAGAGGGAGTTGGCCTGGGCGAATAGATCCCGCGCGACCGCATAATTTTCGCAGAACGAGCGGCCCATGCCGGCCTTCTGAGACCCCTGCCCTGGAAAGAGAAAAGCGATTTTGCTCATCTTAACGGCGGGCCTCGTCGCGATTCCAGCGCAGGACGTTGGCGGCCCAGGTCAGGCCCGCCCCGAAGCCGACGGTCACCACGATGTCGCCGCGTTTGAGGCGGCCCTGCTGCGCGGCCTCGGTGAGCGCGATCGGGATCGAGGCGGCGGAGGTGTTGCCGTAGCGATCAACATTTACAAACAGGCGGTCGGCGGAGATTTTGAGACGTTTGCCGACGCCCTCGATGATGCGCAGGTTGGCCTGATGCAGCACCAGGAGACTCACGTCGTCCGTTCTGAGACAGGCACGGTGCAGCGCCTCCTCGATCACATCCGGAATCACCTTCATGACGAACTCGTAGACCTCACGGCCCTTCATGTGGATGGTGTTATGCTTGAGAGCCATTTCGGCCTCGGTCAGCGGAGTGCGGGTGCCGCCCGCAGGCATCCAGACCGACTCCACTTCGCTGCCGTCCGAACCCAGAGTGGAGGCCAGAATTCCTTCGTCGGGAGCGCAGGGTGTCAGAACGGCCGCGCCCGCCCCATCGCCGAACAGGATGCAGGTCGAGCGGTCTTCCCAGTTGACCTGTTTGGTCAGAGTGTCCGCGCCGATTACCAGGATGCGGCGCATCGCGCCGCTCTGAATAAAGCCTGCGGCGGTCGCCAGACCGTAACAGAAGCCCGAGCAGGCGGCGCTCAGATCGAAGGCGGCGGCGCGTGTCGCGCCCAGGCGGTTCTGGATGATACAAGCAGTCGCGGGCCACAGATAGTCGCCGGTCGCCGTGGCGCAGAGCACCAGATCGAGATCGGAAGCCGCGATCCCGGCATCGGCGAGGGCGCGCTCTGCGGCGACCGTCGCGAGGTCGGAGGTCGCGGTTGCGGGGTCGGAGACGCGGCGTTCACGAATCCCTGTGCGTTTGGTGATCCACTCATCGGTGGTATCCACCATCTTCGCGAGATCGTCGTTTGTTAAAATGCGGTCGGGAACGCACATTCCTAGCCCTGCTATTCCGGCATGAAAGCCTTTTGCAGGCGCAAGGGAGGGAGCAGCGCCCTCATGGAGGGACAGCGCGTTCGGTTGTGCAGTCATAACCAGCCTCTGTTCTTATTCAGCGGTCCGCGCACGATGGCGCTTGAAATAGAGAGTGCGAAATCCACCCCCTTGTCAGACAACGGGGGGAGACGGAGGCGTATCACAGACACGCTGACGAATGGTATCGATAAGGGTATTCTGTGCGGCGCGCTCTGCGGCGCGGCAGGCATTGGCGACGGCGATGGAGTCGGAGCGGCCGTGCCCAATGATACAGATGCCGTTGACGCCCAGCATCGGCGCGCCGCCGAGCGCAGAGTAGTGCAGGCGCCTGCCCAGGCCGCGTATCGAAGGCGCCAGCGGAGCCGCCAGAACCTTGCGCCAGGTCTTGCTGCTCAGCTCCTCTTTCAGCATGGCCTGAATCATCTCGGCGACACCCTCTGCGGTCTTTAAAATGACATTGCCGACGAAACCGTCGCAGATTGCGACATCGACTTCGCCCCGGAAAATATCGCGTCCCTCTACATTGCCGGTAAAACGGAAGGGAACGTCGCCCTGCAGAGACTGCTGAAACAGCGCATGCGTCCGCTTCACCAGAGCGTTGCCTTTGACCTCCTCCTCACCGTTGGAGACCAGACCGACGCGCGGGTTTTTGATCCCCAGAACCTGCTCGGCGTAGACGCTGCCCATGATCGCGAACTCGAACAAGTTGTTCGCATCGCAGTCCACGGTCGCGCCCGCATCCAGCAGAACGACAGGGCCTTTCAGGGAGGGCAGCGGCACGGCGATCGCCGGCCGATCCACGCCCTTGATGCGCCCCCAGCTCAGGAGGGAAACTGCCATCGCCGCGCCGGTGTTGGCGATGGTGACGAGGGCATCTGCTCTCTTCTCTTTGACAAGCCGCGCCGCCACTACGAGAGA
>JAYTGR010000212.1:0-2305 GCA_043733205.1 Chthonomonadaceae bacterium | reverse complement strand
TTCCCTGCCCGACACCTGTCTCCGGACGTTGACGCTGAACCGAGGGAAGGGTATACTACTCCGAATTGACGGCCCCATCGTTCTGAAAGGTTTACCATGCTGGACGAGATCTCCCTCCCTGCCTCCGACGATTTTCTGACAGTCGCCAACCGTCTCCTGAGCCTGTCGCTGACGCAGCACGCCTCACGGGACTTTCTGCATGAAACGCTCCTGGAAGCGGTGCGGCTGACGGGCGGCAGGCGGGCATTCCTGGCCAGGGTAGTGCAGGAGACGGGCGAACTGGCGGTGGTCGAGACGGCGGGCGAAGGGTGGACTACTGAGATCGAGCGCATCCGGCTGCAGCCTCATAACGAGACGCAGCGCGGAATCACCGGCTATGTCGCGATCACAGGAGAGCCCTATCTCTGCCGGGATGTCCGTGTCGATCCGCACTATGTCGAGTTTTTCAGTGAGGTGCGCAGCGAGATCGCGGCGCCCTTCTCCGATGCGGAAGGCCGCGTGAGCGGCGTACTGCATGTGGACAGCGAGACGCTGGACCACTTTTGCGTGGAGCATCTGGACTGGCTGACGACGTTTGCGAACGCGATCGCTGCCGCCCTCGCTTTCGAAGAGTATCGCAGCAGGGAGCGGCTGCTGGTGCAGATCGGCCGCGAACTGGCCGCGACCTCCGAGATTGAGCCGCTGGCACGGCGGGTCGTGGATGTGGCGGCGGAAGCCCTGCGCTGCGAAGGCTGTTCGCTGTTTCTGCTGGACGAAACGCGGGAGACGCTGGTGCTGCAGGCGACGCGTGGCTATCTGCTGGCAGAGGTCGGGATCGCCGCCTATCGGCTTGGAGAGGGCCTGACCGGAACTGTGGGGCTGACGGGGCAGGCAATTCGTCTGGACGACCCACGTGACGATCCGCGCTGGCAGGGCCGCTACCCGGAGTTTTCGCCGGACGAGCGCAGCGCGTTTCTCGCCGTGCCGATCATCGGCCGGGAGCGCACGCTGGGCGTGCTGCGGGTCTCCCGCCCGCGGGCCACGCCCGCCTGGTTCCGCGCCCGCTTTACCGAAAGCGACGAGCGGGTTCTCACCACCATTGCCAGCCAGGTGGGAATCGCGGTGGACAATGTGCGAAGTTTCAACCGTGTCCTGCGTTCTGAGCGTATGGCGGCCTGGGGCGAGCTCTCGGCGAAGTCGGCGCACATGATCGGGAATCGCACCTTTGCGATCAAGGGCGACCTGAACGAGCTGAAATACCTGCTGACGCAGTGCATGGACCCGCAGGCGCTGGCGCATCTGAATATGAATCAGGAGGTCGGCGCGCTGGTCGACAGCATCGAGCGTGGCGTCTACCGCCTGGAAGAGATTTTGCGGGAGTTCCGCGACTTCGTGATGGCGACTCAGCTGACCCTGCGCCCCACCGATATCGCCGCCCTGGTCAAGGAGACGGTGGCCGAAACCTTCCCGAAACGCAGTCTGGTGCAGTTGGTGACCGAATACGCGCCCGATCTGCCTGCGCTGCGCTGCGACGGAGAGAAACTGAAACGCGCCTTCGGAGAACTGATCGAGAACGCCGTCAGTTTCATGCCGGAGGGCGGCGCACTGACCGTTCGGGTGACCTCGATTGCGCCAGGAGAAGGACCGTCCTTTGTCCGCCTCTCTCCCTCCCGTGCCTACATCGAGATCCTGTTCGCGGACAGCGGTCCGGGCGTCTCTGCGGAGCTGAAAGAGAAGATATTCACCCCTTTCTTCTCTTCCCGCGTAAAAGGCATGGGGCTCGGCCTTTCGATTGTGAAGGGCATCGTGGACGCGCATCACGGCAAAATTCGGGAGACAGGAGAGCCGGGCCAGGGGGCCGAGTTCCTGATCTTCCTGCCCATAGAGAGTGACTAACCGAGGAGAAGAGAACGATGAGCAAAATACTGGTTGTGGATGACGAAGAGCCCGTGCGGGAGGCGCTGAAACGGCGTCTGGAGCGTGATGGACATACGGTGCTTCTGGCGGACAGTTCGGCGGCGGGGATCGCGGCGCTGCAGGACGGCGGTAAGTCGTACGATGTGGTCATTACGGACATGAGCATGGAAGAGGGCGACAGCGGCATCCTGATGCTCAAAGCCGCCGTGGAGCGCGATGTCTTCACAGAGGTGATCGTTCTGACAGCCTACGGCAACGTCAAGAACGCCGTCGAGTGCATGAAGATGGGTGCCTTCGACTATGTCGAGAAGAACATTCCTGACGTCGATGTGTTCGAGCTGCTGATGCTCAAAGTGGACCGCGCCCTGCAGCAGCGCGTCTCCACCGTCCGCACCCTCGACCGCCTCGC
>JAYTGR010000211.1:0-2325 GCA_043733205.1 Chthonomonadaceae bacterium | reverse complement strand
CCGCACCGATCTGCGGGAGATCCTGCGCCGGATGCGCGAAGAGATCCGCACACGCGCCAAATACGACGGCCGCAAAATGGACGAGATCGTGTTCGTATGCGCTACCGAAAACTACGGCGGTCTGCGCTTCGTGCGCTTCGAGGAGCAGGCGGGCCGTCAGCCCAAAATGAGCCTGTTCGGCTGGGACCGCGCTCTGCCGGGCGGTACGCGCACCTTACAGGAGTTCAATCTGCCCGCGCTCCAGATGCCGCCATCCAACCTGCTCGATGCGCCGGACTGGACGAAGGCGCGCTGGCACGAAGCGTGGGACGTGGAGAAGGTGACGCGGGAGTTCTTCCGCGAATACCGACAGACGTTCGAGGTAGTCGAGCAGCAGATCGCGGCAGCCAACCCGACGCAGAATCGGGACTGGCGGCTCTTCACGCAGCGCCTGTTCAACCGCCTGATGTTCATTCAGTTCCTCTCGAAACGCGGCTGGCTCCGCTTCGACGGCTCCACGGACTATCTGCCGACGCTGTTTACCCATTCCTCGGGCAGGAGCGAGAACTTCTATCAGGATCGGCTCTACTGGGTTTTCTTCTATGGGCTGGGAACGGGCGGATTGGGACAGGGCATCCACGATGCGGCGAAGCTGACGGAACTGCGCGGCGACGTGCCTTATCTGAATGGTGGGCTGTTCGAGATGGTTCAGGACGGCGCGGCGCCCAACGAGAGTTCGGATGTGCGGGAGGCGGTCGCCATTCCCAATGGCGCGTTCGAGCGCGTCATTTTCGATCTGTTCGGCAAATGGAACTTCACCATCACGGAGAGCACTCCGCTCGATGTGGAAGTGGCCGTAGATCCGGAGATGCTGGGCAAGGTCTTCGAGGAACTGGTGACGGGACGGCACGAGTCGGGATCGTACTATACGCCGCGCGGCATCGTCGCCTTCATGTGCCGCGAGAGCCTGAAACACTATCTGGAAGCGGCCGGTATCCGCACAGGCGCGGCAGCCAAGTTTGTGGATGAGCGCAGCACGGCCGACTTCGGCGACTCCGACTTCGAGACGGCGCTGGGCGCGCTGCAGCGGGTGCGCGTAGTCGATCCGGCCTGCGGGAGCGGCGCTTACTTGCTGGGAATGCTGCACGAACTGGTCGAACTGCGCAAGCTCCTCTTCAACTCCAACCGCAAGGACGATGCGCAGGACGACTACAACCGCAAGCTCAAGATCATTCAGCACAATCTGTATGGCGTAGATCTCGACGAGTTCGCCGTCAATATCGCCCGCCTGCGTCTCTGGCTCTCGCTGGCGGTAGAGTACACAGGCGCAACCCCGCAGCCTCTGCCCAACCTCGACTTCAAGATCGAGCAGGGCGACAGCATCTCCTCTCCCGATCCGGGCAATATGGGCAACATCGACCTCTTCCGCTTCGACATGATCGACGAGTGCGAACAGATGAAAGTGCGCTATGCCGATCCCAAGTATCCAGGCGACAAGCGTATCCTGTTCACGAACATCAAAGCGAAATGCGCGGAGATTGCGGCCTGGACGCACAAGGGCGAAAAAGTCCCGACCGGAGCCTTCGACTGGCGCGTGGAGTTCGGCGAAGTCTTCCGCCCAACCGTCTCCCACGCCGATCTCGGCGGCAGCCTCAACCTCGGCGGCACTCTCGGCGAACTAGACTCTCCCGGCGGCTTCGACATCGTCGTCGCCAACCCCCCTTACGTACGCCAGGAACTCATCAAAGACCTCAAGCCCGTCCTGAAAATAACCTACCCAACCGTCTACAACGGCACCGCTGACCTCTACTGTTACTTCTACGCCCGCGCCGTCCAACTCCTCAAGCCCGGCGGCACCCTCGCCTTCATCTCCCCCAACAAATGGTTCCGCGCCGGATATGGCGCAAACTTCCGCCGTTACATCGCCGAACAGTGTCAGGTTCACAGCATCACCGATTTCGGCGACCTGCCCGTCTTCGAAAGCGCCACGACGTATCCCATGATTTTTGTATCTCAGAAGGGTAAAAGTGGGAAGTCTACGCGGTTCACACTGGTAAAGTCACTCTCTGAGCCGTACCCAGACGTGCTTGCCCTGGTAAAGCGCGATGGAAGCGAATTACCTACAGACGCATTGCGCGGCGCAGATTGGATGCTCACAGATGCCACAAACGCCAACCGTCTACGCAAAATGGAACGGTCAGGCGTCCCACTCGGAAAATACGTCAGTGGGCAAATCTACTATGGTGTCAAGACCGGATTTAACGAAGCATTCATCATCACCGGCAAGAAACGTGCGGAACTGATCGCACAAGATCCGAATAGTGTTGAAATCATCAAGCCGCTTGC
>JAYTGR010000210.1:0-6604 GCA_043733205.1 Chthonomonadaceae bacterium | reverse complement strand
GCTGTCAGCCGACTTTCGCGTGGGCGAGGGCATGGTGGCAGGGGCTGTCGAGGTCGAGCGGAATGCGTGTGATCAGCTCCAGTACGACGGTTTTGATGCGCTCCGCGTTGCGCTTGAAGACCGCATAGACCTCTTCGGAGGTGACCGGCGCGATGTCGTCGCCCGCGACCAGGCCCGAATCGAAATCGGTTACAAGCGAGATGTTGACGACCGCGATCTCCTGCTCCAGCGCCAGATAGGCTTCCGGATAGCCCGTCATTCCGACCACCGACCAGCCCATCTGCGTAAACCAGCGGCTCTCGGCCTTCGTCGAAAAGCGCGGCCCCTGAATCACTACCAGTGTGCCGGACGCGTGGACCGGAATTCCCTGTTCACGGATGATCTCGACCGCCAGCTGCCGCAGATGCGGGCAGTAGGGATCGGCGCTGCTGACATGATGCACGTCCGGGCCATCGTAAAACGTATCTCTGCGGCTGTTGGTGCGATCGACATACTGATCGCAGACCACGAAATGCTCCGGCGCGAGCGCCGTCTGCAGGCTTCCGACCGCGCAGGGGGCGAGCAGATAACGAACGCCCAGGCTCTTCATCGCCCAGACATTGGCACGGTAGTTGATACGATGCGGCGGGATCGTATGATTCCGGTCATGCCGGGGCAGAAAGGCGACCCGCCTGTCCGCATACTCCGCCAGAAACACGCTGTCGCTCGGCGCACCGTAAGGCGTCTCGATGGTGACCTCGCGCACATTCTCCAGCAGCGAGTAGAAACCGCTGCCTCCAAAAACGCCGATGTCGGCGGCAGGGGACTGCACATCGCTCATGTTCGAAAAGCTCTCCTTTTATTAGGATGATGGGGGTGTTCATTGCCGGGCACATCGGTCCCGCCGCCATAGCGCCTCCTCATGACGGAGGGGTTGGGGAGGGCTCGGCCACTGGCAGAAAGAGGGCGATGTTGTTGAGGGCGTCGAGCGCTGCGGCCTGTTCCGCCTCTTTTTTGCTCTTGCCGGTCCCGGCCCCGATCCGCACTTCGTCCAGGAATGCCTCGGCCAGGAAGGTCTTGTCGTGCTCCTGACCGGCCTCGTTGGCGATGCGATAGAGCGGGGCTTTGCGGGTCGCCGCCTGGGTGCGCTCCTGAAGCGACGACTTGAAGTCGTGGCGATGCTGATCCGTGGCGGCGGCGTGCAGCGTCTCCAGCAGGGCGTTGCGGATCATACGCCGCGCCGCCACGATGCCTCGATCCAGATAGACTGCCGCGATGATCGCTTCGAACGCGTCGGCGAGAATCGAGCGGCGGCGGCGCCCACCGGTCGCCGCCTCGCTCACGCTCATGACCACGAACTCCTCCAGCCCGATCCGCGAGGCGGCCTCTGCCAGGGCCGCTTCACTCACGATATAGGCTTTCGACTTCGCCAGGTCACCTTCGCTGTGCTGCGGATAGAGCCGAAACAGGCTCTCGCTGACGACCAGACCCAGCACCGAATCGCCCAGAAACTCCAGGCGTTCGTTGCTGTCGAAATGGCTGGCGGTGGCGGCGGATCGGTGGGTCAGCGCGCGTTCCAGCCGGGAAACATCCCGAAAAGAGACGCCCAGTCGCTCCTGCAGTTGTGTCAGTGTGGTTTCATCCATAAAGTAAGGGTCGGTCTCGGATCTACTCCAGGCGGCGGACGGCAGCGTCGATGCGCTCCAGGCCCTTTACGATGCTGTCCGCCGAGGTGGCGTAGGAGAGGCGGACATAGTGGTCCGCGCCGAAGCCGGAACCGGGGATCACAGCGACATTGGCCTTCTCCAGCAGGTAGGCGGCGAAGGTTTCGGAGCCTGTAATCTCGATCTCCCCGGCGCGTTTGCCGAGCAGTTCGGAGATGTCCGGGAAGGCGTAGAACGCGCCGCCGGGCAGCCGGCAGCTGACGCCGGGTATGGCGTTCAGCCCCTTGACGATGAGGCTGCGCCGCTCCTCGAAGGCCTTGCGCATCTCCTCGACCGGCTCCTGCGGGCCGTTCAGGGCGGCGACCGCCGCTTTCTGTGAGATAGAGACCGGGTTCGACGTAGACTGGTCCTGCAGACGGCCCATCGCGGCGATCAGCTCGGTATTGGCCGAGGCGACATAGCCGATCCGCCAGCCGGTCATCGAATAGGCTTTCGAGCAGCCGTTCACGGTCAGGGTGCGCTCGAAGATCTCGCTGCCCAGAGAGGCGGGGCTCAGGTGCTCGCGGCCATCGTAGAGCAGCTTCTCGTAGATCTCGTCGCTTACCAGAGTCAGGTCGTGCTGAATGACGACGGAGGCCAGCTCCTTGACGAGCTGACGGGAGGCGACTCCACCGGTCGGGTTGGAGGGCGAGTTCAGGATCAGCGCTTTGGTGCGCGGCGTGATGGCAGCGCGCACGGCGTCACGCGTCGGCATGAAGTCGTTCTCCGGCAGGGTGGGCACGAAGACGGGCACTCCGCCGGCCAGTTTTACCTGTTCTGGATAGGAGACCCAGTAGGGAACCGGGATAATTACCTCGTCGCCCGGATCGAGCAGAGCCTGGAAGATATTATAGAGGGAGTGCTTCGCTCCGACCGAGACAATGACGTTCCTGCGCTCGTAGCGCAGGTTATTGTCGCGCAGCAGTTTGGCGGCGATGGCGTCGCGCAGTTCATCGGAACCGCTGCTGGGCGTATATTTGGTATAGCCGGCATGAATCGCGGCGATGGCGGCATTTTTAATATGTTCCGGGGTGTCGAAATCGGGCTCTCCCGCGCCGAAACCGATCACATCGATTCCCTGCGCCTGCAGCGCTTTGGCTTTCGCCGTAATCGCCATGGTGGGAGAAGGGGCTGCATTGCGCGCTCGCTCCGAGATGTTCATTAGTCAAGGTTCCTTTCTCGTCGTGTCAGGGCGTTTGTGTCTCAGTGGCTGCCGGCGATGTACGTCGCTGTAAACAGCACGGCAGATGCGACCAGGAAGACCACGATGCTCCAGGCAGTCCACTGCCGCTGCACGTTTCTCATTTGGGTCACGTTGGTATAGCGGCCGCTCCGCCATGCGATCGCATTGCCCTTGCTGCCCAGATAGAGCGTCTTGATAAGCCAGAACAGTCCGCTTCCGCCGACGAAGATAAGGCCCACAATGACATTTTCGGTGTCGCTGCCGCTGCTTTTACTGCCGTGCAGATCCGTGCCGGACATCGAAGACATGGCGAGAATCAGGATCAGCCAGAAGAAGAGGCCTGCTCCGCAGACAAGTCCCCAGCCAGGGGTGCGATGCACAAAAGCCCAGAGTGTAGAGTTGAGGGCCGCTGCCCAGTTCCAGCCCTGTTTGGCCTCGTTCGGCACGTCGTTCAAAGGATTGGCCGCGCGCCCCGCATAGGCGCCGGGCGCGGCGTAGACAGGACTCGTGCCCGGCTGAAGGAGCGCGCGGGCATCGAGATAGGTCGTCACGGTCGGATCGTAGGGGTTCGCGATCATGCCGAGCGGCACCAGGCAGATCGGGCAGGAGAGCACACCAGTGGCGATCATGGAGCCGCAGACCCTGCACTGGCTGAGGGGTGCGCGCTGCATCTGCGCGGGGTAGCCTGCGCCATACGGGAGCACCGCACCATAAGGAGTCCCCCCCGGCAAAGGCGAATAGCTCGGCATCGGCGAATAGGAAGGATACGCGGGCGGCGCGCTGCCCGGTGCAGGGGCGGACGCATTGGGGTAGGGCTGCTGCTGCGGATACGCAGGAGGAGACTGCTGTGGATACGCAGGGTACGGCTGCTGAGAAGACTGATGCGGATAGTTAGGATAGGGAGACTGTGCAGGCTGGGAACTCGGCGCGTTCTGCTGCGGATAGCTGGGATAGGCGGTCTGCGCCGGCATGGCCGTCGGGTAGGCAGGCGGCCCGCTGTTATAGGGCACCGGTCCACTATTGTACGCGGGCGGCTGCGGCATGTTCGGCTGGGGCGGAACCGCAGGAACTGTCGGAGCGGACGGCATCGGAGACGGCGCATTGCCGAGACCCGGCGGCAGGAGAGACGTGCCGCAGGCCGTACACTGGGCCGCGCTTCCTGCATTCCACTGGCCGCACTTCGGGCAGAACATCTGCTTACGCTCCTTTCTACAGTTCATTTCCTTGCTGGAAACTATTGTACCTCTGTTCCCGTCTGTTGCGGCAGGTCCGGACGAAAATGCGCCCGACGAGTACAATTCGATCCTGCGTAAGGGCATCGAGGGCACCAGAATCGAGGGATAACATCCGGTAATTCAAAATTCCTTCGCCCGGAGCCTGCAGCTGAAGGCGCTGTCGGCGGCTCCGCCCTCCTTCCTGAGACATTGCAAAAATAAACCGTGTAAATTTTCACAATCGGCGCGCCGAGGCCGGTTTGCCGTTGACTCGCCTTTTTGGTATACGGTATAATGATTGCGAAATAAGTCACAAAGTCGAAAGGGTGGAGGAGACGGGATCTGCGGCCTACGGAAGCCGCCCTGGAACTGAACTCATCGCCCATTTTCAAGGTCAGCCATGTCCGTTCCAGCGTCGGAAAATCAGGCTCCCAACGTTTCGTTCGAGCGCGAACGCGGCGTCTACGCCATTCAGATCACCCGCGATGTCGCCCATGCCGAGGTAGCTCTGGAAGACGATTCGCTGCGCTCTGCCCGCATTCTGCAGGTGTTTCGGGTTCTGGCGAACAGCAGTGTGCCGATTTTTCTGACCAAACTGCACCCGGCCGCGATCACGTTCGCCTTTGTCGGAGCGGATCTGCCCCGTGTGGAAGCCGCACTGAAGACGGTCGGGATACAGACTGCCGCCCGCAGGGATCTCGCGCTGGTATCGGTGCGCGCGGCCTCGATGCGCGAACTGTCCGGGGTCATGGTCGCCATCGCGGATGCTCTCTATGCGGCCGGAGCGCGCCTGTTCGAGACGGGCGACTCGCACAACTCCGTCGTCTGTCTGATCGAGAGCGCCCATGTAGACGAGGCCGTGCGGCATCTGCGCGCGACGTTTCACCTGGAGGCCGGCACGGTTCAGGAACATCCCCTGGGCACGGAGGCGGTCGGATGAAGATCATCGTCCAGAAATTCGGCGGCACCTCCGTAGACCAGGCCAAGAGCCGTGCTCTTGCCTGTGCCAAAGTTATCAAAGCGGTTGAGAACGGCCTGTCGCCGGTCGTGGTCGTCTCGGCGATCGGGCGCAGCGGTGCGCCCTATGCCACCGATACGCTGGTGAATGTGCTGAAGGACATCGACCCGCAGGTGCCTCCCGCACCCCGCGAACTCGATATGATGATGGCCTGCGGAGAGATCATTTCGACAGCCGTTTTCGCGCACACGCTGCAGACGCTCGGATACAAGGCGATCGCGCTTTCCGGCGGACAGGCGGGGATCATCACCGACCCAGAGTTCGGAAACGCCCGTATTCTGGAGATCCGTCCGTACTATCTGCATCGCCTGCTGGAGCAGGGCTATATTCCCGTTGTCTGCGGTTTCCAAGGCATCACAGAACCGAACGATGAGTACGAGCACGGTGCGATCACCACGCTTGGCCGCGGCGGCAGCGATACGACGGCATCCGCCCTTGGGGCGGCCCTCGCCGCCTACGCTGTCGAGATCTATACCGATGTCGATGGTGTGAAAACGGCCGATCCCGACATGGTCGGCGCAGCGAAGACGCTGGATGTCTGCACCTACGAAGAGGTCGCGGAGATCGCGCATCAGGGCGCGAAAGTCGTGCATCCGCGCGCCGCAGAGATCGCAATGGACCATAACATCCCGCTCTGGGTGAAGTCGACCTTCTCGGATGCGCCGGGCACACGGATCACGAGCAACGATGCGCCAGACGCCGTGCGGCAGCGCATGACCGGCATTACCCATACCGGCAAACTGGTCTATATCCGCCTGGAGATCGCCAACGCCGAGCACAAGCCGCATGTGGAGCGCGAAGTCTATCGGATGATGGCTCGCGCCGGGGTCAGCATCTTCCTGGTGACGTTCAGTCCGAACGCGCTCTCATTTACGGTGCCGCGCAAACTCTATCCCATCGCACGGGATCTGCTGGACGGCATGGTGGTCCCAGTTCCCCTGGAAGCGCCGGACAGCGAGGGGAAACAGTCTGCCTACTATATTTTTAAGTTTTCGGAGGGGCTCGATCTGGCCTACAGCGTACAGCGCCCGCTGCTGGCCGCCGTGGAGCAGTACATACGGATCGTCGATGTCCCGGCCACGGTGATCGAGAACTGCACGATGGTCTCCGTGATCGCCTCCGGGCACCGCCGGGTGCCGGGGATTATGGCGCAGATCTACGAGACGCTGCTAAACGCGAGGATCGCCGTGCATCAGATCGCCGATTCGGAGATGTCGGTTTCGTTTCTCCTGTCGGAGAGCGAAGCGCAGCGCGCGGTGCGCCTGCTGCACGAGCAGCTTTTCGAGAAGTAACAGGGTTCACCTCCTGGAGGATCGGGCCACAGAAGGAGCGGTTCCATGGCGGAAAACGACGGGAAAGAGCAGGACGATCTGCAGGCGCGGTTCCCGAACGTGCCGCCTGCGCCGCACGTGCCGGAGCCTCCGAAGATGACGCAGAAGCTGCCGCCGCATCCTGCGACGCCCAGGCCCGGCACCGTCGAGCCGGGCAGCTACAACAAACTGGCGCT
>JAYTGR010000209.1:0-6606 GCA_043733205.1 Chthonomonadaceae bacterium | reverse complement strand
AACGTGCCTGCTCCTCAGACAGGCGTCGCGGCCCTGCAGCCCACCACCAGCCCCTTCACGCGATATGGGCGTCCTCTGCTCCTGCTGGGCATCGTCGTGCAGTTTTTCGCGATTGGAACATGGTGTATCTCCACCCACAACTCCCCTTTCGCCAGCGAAACCGGCACCCTGACGGTGCTGGCCTGGACCATCGCCATCGCGATGGCCGCGCTGGACTTCCGCTCCCGGCTTCCTGCGGTCAGCGCGGTCGCGCTGCTGTTCTCCAGTCTGGCCATCTGCGGTGGGGTACTGCTGGCGCGCGAGCCGATCGCCGCGAACCCTGCTCTGCGCAGCCAGATTGTCAGCCTGCATGTCTTCGCCATTGTCGCTGGATTTGGACTGTTCGCGGTGGCGTTCGGCTGTGCGGCCCTCTATCTGCTGCAAAATCGTGCCCTGCGTGAGAAGCCTGGGCAGGGACTGTTTCGTAAACTGCCGCCTCTGGCCACACTGGACACTGTCGCCTATCGATCCGTGGTGCTTGCTCTCCCGCTCCTGACGCTTGGACTCGCCATCGGCTTCGAGCAGGCGTTCACGGCGGCGGCCACACACTCTGTCGCCGGCTGGTTTGCCGACCCACGCGTCGTGCTTTCACTGGTCGTCTGGTGCAACTACGTGGCCTATCTCGGGGCTCGGCTGGCACTGGGCTGGAGGGGCGTCAAACTCCAGTATATTCTGCTGGCGGGAATGCTGATCGCGCTTGCGCTCTACCTCGTACCGCCTTCCACGCACCGTTTCAGTTGACAGAGAGGCACTTTTCGAGTAAACTGAAACGATTCGTCTGCTGATTCCCGAATGAGAGGCAGACCACCGATTTCCACCCAACCCCCCGAAAGAGGAGCGCGCCGTTATGCAGCTCGCCGCAATCACGGATGAGATCTCACAGGAGTTTGAATACGCGCTGGATGTCATGCTCGAATACGGCGCGACCGGAGCGGAGCTGCGCGGACTGTGGGGAACCAATATTGCCGACTTGACGGATGCCCAGGCCGCCCGAGCCAAGGCCGCACTGCAGGAGCGCGGGATGCAGACGGTCGGACTGGCGACGCCGTTTTTCAAGTGCGATCTAACCCCAGAAACATCGAACCCTGGCGAGGCGGCGGGCGCGATGCATCTGGCCACTCCGCTCGGCCTCGAACAGCAGATGGCGCTTCTGACGCGCTGTATCCGTCTCGCGCATCTTTTCGAGACGCCGCTGCTCCGTGTCTTCACCTTCTGGCGCAAAGAGGCGCTGACTCCGGAGATCGAAGCGCGGATCGTCGATGCGTTCGCAGCGCCCGTGGCTCTGGCGGAGCGTGAAGGCGTTGTTCTGGGCCTCGAGAATGAACATGCCTGTTTTATTGGCACCGGGGCAGAAGCAGGGCGGATCGCGGCGGCTGTCAACTCGCCGCATCTGAAGATCGTCTGGGACCCTGGGAACGCCTACTTCGCGGGCGAGACGCCCTACCCGGGGGGTTATGACGCGGTAAAGCCGTGGCTCACGCATGTGCATGTGAAGGACGGCAGACTCGTGGAGACCGCCGACCAGGGTCTGCGGCCGCAGTGGTGCGTAATCGGGGAGGGCGAAATCGACTATCATGGGCAGTTCGCCGCCCTGAAACAGGACCGCTATGCGGGCTGGATCTCTCTCGAAACCCACTATCGACCGGATACGGGCAGCGGTCCCGACGGTAAAGGCACGCCGGAAGACGGGTCCCGGCCCTGTCTCGCCGCACTGCGGTCGCTGATCGCCTGATTCAAATTCATCTGCCTCTGCTCCAAACAACTTCCGACTAAGGATGTCTTTTCATGTCTGATCCAATAGGAAAAATTATATCCATCAGCTGGTGGCGCGAGGTTTTTCAGAAGTCCAGTAAAGCCTTCGGCTATGGCTGTGCAGTCGTCTTCGCAGTCCCGCTGGCTCTCGTCGGCTTGAACCAGTGGTCCGGGCGCAACAGCCAGACTGCAGGCGCCGTCTCGCGGGACACAGTACTGATGACCGTCAACGGAGATCCAGTCTCCATGGGCGACTACTACGCGGCCTCCAGCAGTAAGCAGATGGGCCCTGCAGGCGCAGACTACGCGCGCAGCGCCGGCTATATCGTCAAAGGGCTCGTCCAGCAAGCCGTCGTGGTGCAGGAAGCCAAACGCGAGGGCGTGAAGGCCAGCGATGCTGAGATCGATAAGGCGATTCAGGATCTGAAAGTGCAGCGTCTCGGCAAGAACGCCACGGATACGGACCTGGAGAACCTGCTCTATCAGGCCAGGCATATCACCGTCGCCGACTATCGCGAACAGCTGGCAAAAGGGATGCTGGGTCAGGCCCTCGTCGAGAATGAAAAAAAGAAAACGGTGGTGACGGAAGAGGAGGCGCGGAATCAGTCCGCCGACGTGCGTCTGAACGTCGTCCTCATTCCGACGGCTCCGATCCCCGGAGCGCGCCCCGATCCGCGAACTCTGTCGGACGCGGATGCGAAGAAAAAAGCGGAAGCACTGCTGGCGGAAGCGAAGAGTGGCAAGGCGGACATCACCGCGATAGCCCAAGCCAACTCCAGCGATACCTCGGCCAAAAAGGGCGGGGATACCGATTTCGCACCCGAATACAAGAGCCCCTACGAGAATATGGGCATTCCCGCAAGCATGACGGACAGCATGGGTATGCTTGGCTACGGCAAGGATTTCGACGCCGCCGTTCACAAAGCCCAAAAAGGCGAGTATACGGATGTTGTCAAAGCAACAGGCTTCCGCTCCGGCTACGTCTTTGCCAAAGTGGCGGCGCGCCGCAACAATCTGCCGAAAGATTTCGCGGCCCAGAAAGTCGTCGATCAGCTCAAACAGCAGCGGGCGCAGACCGCCGTTATCAAGAAGATCGATGACCTGACAAAAGTCGCGAAGGTTGACTTCCCGGTGGATCGGATCGAGCAGAAAGCCTATTACGACGAATTCCTGACCGGGGAGATGGACCAGGGCGGCTCGTTCGGCAGTCCATCCACGGCTTCTCCGGAACAGCGCGCCAAACAGAAAGCGCTCGCGGATTCGGAGATCGAAACGGTCTACAAAAAGGACCCGACCAACACCACAGCAGCGGTTTTGATCCTCGACTCCGTAAAACTCAAATTGGCCGATCCGAAGACACCTCCGGCCGAACAGACGCGGCTGCGCGAACAGTTGCTGCCGCTCTATCAGAGCATCATCAAAGCGACTGAGGGCGACAACTACGTCTATCGTTTCGGGCTTGGTGACACCCTGCGAGACAATAAAAAGTTCGCGGAAGCGTACAAGAACTACCATTCAGTCGGACATTCGCTCGACTTTGACACTCCTACCGAACTGAAGGCGATGCAGGATGCTGTTAAGATCCGCCAGCGGCTGGAGATGGCGCTGAAGAGTGTTGCCTCTCCGGAAGCGCCCACAGCCGACGCGGAAGCGGCGGCTCAGGAGGCGAAAATACAGATGCTGAATGGTCAGATCGCGGTGGCACAGTTCAGACAGCAGCAGGAGCAGAAGCTTCAGGAAGAGATGCGCAGGAAACAGGCCGAACAGCTCAAGTCTCAGGCTCCCAAGACGGGCGCCGGAGCCAGTACAACAACACCGAACGGCTTCGGCAAGTCTCTCGATCTCTCTCCAGGTGGGAGCGGGAGTGTTACCGTGCCGCCGTCCAACGCCGCGCCTAAATCTGATCCCAAATCGCCCTCTGGAGGCGCTCTCGTTCCGAGCAGCAAGTCTTCCGCCCCCCCGTCTGCTGCGGGTGGCGGCCCCGGCCAGTAACTGCCCCTATGCGCCGTTCCCGTCTGCCTCCTCTCTGCGCACCTGCGGAGGGCGGAGGCAGCACGGCTCCTGCCCTGCCTTCCGCCTCTCTTCAGACGGGTACACTGTTCGTTGTCTCACTTCCGATCGGCGACCCCGAAGATATCTCCCTCCGCGCACTGCGTGTCCTGCAGGATGTTCGCCTGATAGTCGTGGAGAATGCCCGGTTCGCCCACAGTATTCTCAGCTCCTACGCCATCACGACTGAAACCGTCTCTCTGCAGCCACGCCATGGAACGCCTGCGCTCCAGGCCGCACTCATCCACCTGAAGGCAGGTCACGATGTGGCCCTAGTCGCAGACAGCGGCACACCGGTGGTGGTCGATCCCGGCCTGGGTCTTATCCAGGCGGCACTGCGACAGAACCATCGTATCACGGCCGTGCCCGGTGCGACTGCCTGCATGGCGGCTCTCGTTCTGTCCGGCCTGTCCCCGGTGCCCTTTAGCTTCCTCGGCTTTCCTCCGCGCAGCCAGCCGGAGCGGGCAGTCTTCTTTGCCGGTCTCACAGCGAGCCGCGAGACCGCCATCCTCTACGAATCCTGCCGTTATCTGCTCTCAACTCTGTCCGAGCTGAATCAAATTCTTGAAAATGACAGAAAAATCGTCGTTGCCTGTGATCTAACGCACACTAAGGAAAGTGTATTCAGGGGTACAATATCGGAAGCATTGGCAGATCTTGCGGGCAAAACGCCGAAAGGGGCCTATACCCTGGTTATTTCAGGGAAGCCCTCGTCCATTGCCCCAGCAAATTCTCCCTTTCTTCCCAGCAAAACGACGATTTGAGATACAATTTTTTACTTGGAGCGTCTGTTTGGGAACGTTGGCACGGAATGTGCTAGATAGGGGTCAAGTGCTCTCTTCAGAGGGAGCCACTCCTCTATCTCTACGCGTGGTCGGAACAGGCCGCAGCAGTAGTTCATTATGGGTTCAGATTTTAATTGCTCTGTGTCCTGAGTTCTAATTCTACAGAAGAACCGGGGTGGAGTGATAAAAATAGGTTTAGTTAAGGAGACTATGTAGTTATGGATACTCTCCGTGAACGGAATGCTTCGATTCTCAGAACGAGTCCTGAACGAGAAGCGTTGGGGCATGCTATGAACAGCACACATGCTGCGGTAAATACTCCTTTCCCGGCTGCAAATATTTCGGACGAAAGCGTCTCTGTAAATGCCACAGAGTCCACCGTGGTCAACTGTGAGGATTCAAGTCGATTCTCCAGCGGTTATGTGGACCCGCTCTATCCTCAAAGACCCGTCTCCTATGCCATCGTAAAACGAATGTTCGATTTTACCGTAGCATCGTGCATGCTCATACCTTCCGCCTTTGTCATGATTCCGGTCGCCTGTATTATCAAGGCTACCGACCGGGGACCGATTTTCTTCAAGCAGGTCCGCGTCGGTAAGGGCGGACGGCTGTTCTACTGTTACAAGTTCCGCTCCATGTGTGTCGATGCCGAAGAGAAGAAGCGAGAGCTAATGCACCTCAATGAGGCGAGCGGCCCCGTCTTCAAAATCAAAGCAGATCCTCGTGTCACCCGGATAGGCACCTTCATTCGCAAGTACAGCATCGATGAACTGCCGCAGTTCTTCAACGTGATCAAAGGCGATATGTCGATCGTCGGTCCCCGCCCTCCGATCCCTTCGGAAGTGGAGCAGTATGGCGACCATGAGCGCCAGCGTCTGGCCATTCATCCAGGCATCACCTGCCTCTGGCAGATCGGGGGCCGCAGCAACGTCACCTTCGCGCGCTGGGTCGAACTCGATATCGAATATATCGAAACGATGTCGTTCTGGAAAGACATCTCGATCATTCTCAAGACCATCCCAGCCGTACTTAAAAGTTCCGGCGCACACTGATCCGTCTGCGTTACCATGATCTCCGTGAGACGGCTTGCCTGGCTTTTGCTGCGCAAGCCGTTTTCTTCCGTTCGGACATAGGCTTCGGGTGATGTTCCTTAAGGTTCGGCCCGTACTAATGAGGTAAGTGGTGCAGGCCGTTCTGCGGGCGCTGGCATCGTGATCGCTGTGTTTAGGCACAAATCAGGAATGCACACAGGACAAACAGGTGGTATATCGATGAAGGGTATCGTACTGGCGGGCGGCAGCGGCTCCCGGCTCTATCCCATAACGCAGGCAGTCTCGAAGCAGCTGCTGCCGGTCTATGATAAACCGATGATCTACTATCCGCTCTCCGTCCTCCTGCTGGCCGGACTGCGGGATATACTGCTGATCACGACGCCGCACGATCAGCCATTGTTCGAACGCCTGCTCGGGGATGGCAGTCAGTACGGAATCAGCCTCCGGTACGCGATACAGCCGAACCCGGAAGGACTGGCGCAGGCGTTTCTGATCGGCCGCGATTTTCTGGCAGGGGGCGCTGCCAGCCTGATTCTGGGCGACAACATCTTTTATGGACACGGTTTTCCGGAGCAGCTGCGCGCGGCTTCCCGGCTGGCACACGGCGCCAAAATTTTCGGCTACCGCGTCAAAGATCCGCAGCGGTATGGTATCATGGAGTTCGATGGGGAAGGGCGGGTGCTGTCGATCGAAGAAAAGCCGGAACACCCCAAATCACCCTACGCCGTAGTCGGCCTCTACTTTTACGATCGGCGTGTCTGCGATTTCGCAGCCTCTATTCAGCCTTCGAAACGGGGTGAGCTGGAGATAACCGACCTGAACAATCTCTACCTCGCCGAAGGAACGCTTCAGGCGGAACGTCTCAGTCGTGGAATGGCCTGGCTGGATACCGGCACGGTCGATTCGCTTCTGGAGGCCGGCAGCTATAT
>JAYTGR010000208.1:0-6609 GCA_043733205.1 Chthonomonadaceae bacterium | reverse complement strand
GCAGATCGCTCGCGGAGGCGCTGCGCCACTGTTCCTGGATCGCTTCGAGTGGGAAAGAGCCGGAGGGTTCCGTCAGCAGCTTCCACAGGATCCCGAGGTACTTCGCGTTCAGCTTCTCCTGGGCGGCGACCGTTTCGATGCTGACTTTGCCGGTGGTCAGATCCATGCGGCGCCGCACGGTCGCGGCCAGATACGGGGCGAATTCGAGATGGCCGTCGGCAGGGGCCCAGGCTGCGTAGAATGTGCGCAGCCGCGCCGTGCTCGCGTCGGTCCAGTCGCGGCGCGTCCTGCCGGGAGCGAAGCGGAACCCGTCGGGCAGCAGCTCCGCGTGCTCGGCGATCTCGTGGGCTGCCCCAAGATATTTGGTGAGCAGGGCAGGGGAGATGTCGGTGAGAGACTCTGCGGCGTTGGTGAACCCTTCGCCCGCCGCGCCGTCGGACGGGAACTCGCGGGCCGGCTGCAGGTCCACTCCCGTCAGATCCCGGATGGTGCTGTTGTACTCCGTATTGCTCAGGCGGCGCAGCGGGACATCGCCGGGGTCGCCTGCATCCGCCCGCGCCTCTGTTCTCAGGAACGCCCGCACCCACGCGATTACCCGGCGCTTTTCGGTCTCCGCCGGCTGCGGACTCCCCTGCGGAGGCATGTCGCCCACCTCCAGGTGATCGGCCACGCCCTGCCAGGGTTTGAGATCCCGGCGCAGCGTCTCGGGGCCGGTAAACCGCTCCAGGTCGAGCCCTGCCCGTTTCGCCTTCGCCGAGTGGCAGTCGAGGCAGAACCTGCGTAAGAACGGGCGCACGGAGGCCGCAAAAGGGGCATCGCTCTCAGAAGGGTGGCCGTGCGGCTCGCCGGACGCCGCAGACATCGGGGTCAGGTGAGGGGAAGGGGCTGCGAATGAGGCATGGGGTCCCATCATTCCGGCCGCCGCCAGCAGGCCCAGAGGAGCCAGGAAAACAGCGCCCCCCAATCCACCCCGCAGCAGTCTGTTCTTCCCACCGGAACCAGCGAGCAGCAAGATCGCACCTCCCACTCTGAGGACTTATCGGTATTTTGACGACGCGGCATGAGAATCCTGCTGTTCGGCATGGGGAGCAGGGTTATTCCGTTTTTCCTCTGAGAGCATTCGCGTGCTCTATGGAATCAGGCCGATCCACCCTGGCCGATACTGCTGGAGGATGTGGAAAAAACGCAGGATCTTTTGCTGCCGCAGCGTCCTGTTTTCATGCTCGATCGTGGCCTCGGCGATGATAAGGCTGGCCTCTTCCTTCGCCGACATCGGCTTATGAGTCTGTTCGAACCACTCCTGCATTCGGTTCAGTTCGCCATCCTCCACCCAGACGCCGCCGCAGTCCAGGCAGGCCTGCAGCACAACCGGGGAGGTGTAGAGATAGTGGTACTGTTCCAGCGGAAACTCGCACGCCGGGCAGTGACGCAGGGACGGCCCTTCGGCTTTCTGTTCGACCGAGGCGGCGGCCATGTCCTCCACCATACTCAGCGCCAGGGGATCTCGTGCCAGCAGGATCCGCAGCTCTTCCGGATCGAACCAGGTTCCTGCGCACGTCCGGCAGACGTCGAGTTGTATGTCGCCCACACTTTCGATGTGCATTTCCACAATACAGTCGGGGCAGTTGCGAGCCATAAGGCAGTTCTCTCCTCTCATTTCATCTTTCCGAGGTTCACAGACGTCAGCTTCGGCACAAATTAACCTTTAACGACAGCCGTATGATACCATTTGGAGGACTGCTCATGTCGTATTGGCGCTGATGGCTTCGATGGCTCTGGGCATGGCCCGGCCAGCCTACGCGATGTTCGACAAGGTTCGTTTTGCCACGGACCTGGGAGTCGCGTTTTTCGCCTTTCATCACTGGGTCTACACGCCTTATCAGCAGCAGGCCTTCGCCTCGGGGGCTCCGCATCGCACCAAAGCGCTCGTCAAGGGCGGCGCCGCGCTGCTGTTCACACTCAACCGCTTGAAGGCCGCCAATAAGATCGTGCACAACACGAACGATCCGGCGCTTATGAAGCTGGGAGGCATGCTCGATGGCCTTACCTCTTCCTTCAGCAGCGTGGGACAGCGTATGAAGGGCGGGCAGTTCAATCCGGCGGATGTCAACAGCATCAACTCATCCGTCGATGGCCTCACGTCGTCTGCCGCATCGTCAGGCATCAAGGTCAAGGATGTTCCTGTAGCCATTCCCGGCAGCTAAGTAGTCGGACATATCTCTTTCGTAATTTCTGCTCACGGGGTTGAAACCCCGCGCCAAAATGGGAAGTCCGCCTTCGTGGACTGAAAGACCTCGAGTCCACGAAGGTGGACTTCCCGTATCAGAACGGCAATTCATTGCCGGAGAAGTGCGGGCAAATTACGTCCGGCAGCTAGTCTGCGTCATAAGCAGATTTAGGCGGTTCGAAAAATCGAGGCCGACTGTATCCTCATGTTAGAGGGTACAGTCGGCCTTTTATGGGAAGCAGGAAGCGGGCAGATGCCCGCTCACCGCCTGCTTCAAGGCAGATCAGCGTTTGTCCGGCGGAGCGGAGGGCGGCAGCTCTTTCTTTATGTCCAGAAGCATCGTTGGTCTGCCGCCATTAGAGACCTTTACCGAGGTGCTGTCACCTCCCTTTTGCACACGGACCTTCCCCTTGTGCCGAGATACCCTGATGCGGACCGCGTCCTGCCACAGCGCATGCAGCAGCGACAGCCCCATCCCGGAGACGAAGGCTTCCTGAGACCAGATCGGCATTTAGTCCTCCTTTTCCAGTGCGTCGAGCAGACGGCGAATCTCCATGCGCTCCTCTTTGGTGGCGGGCTTTACCTGCAGCGCCCGCAGGACGAGGTGCTGGGCGGATTCGCCGAAGACGCGCTGCATCAAATCTGTCTGGATGCTTCCCTGCGCGGTCTCTTCGGAGAAAACCGGTGTGTAAACATGCGCCCGTTCCACTTTGTGGAACCGCAAATTTATTCTGCAGACCGCGAGCGGTCTGCCGCTTTCGGCCGGATATCCCGGCCCTGAAAATCTGCAGCAAACCGACGTGAAACGAGACTTACAAGGCAGCCAGCCTCATTCATTCGCGACGGCAAAGATTTATAATTAACGCGGAGGCTTTGCGGTTTCGGGCTCCGTCTGGTAAACTAGAAGAATCAAGTTTGCAGCAGGCGTCTCGTCTTTTACTGCTCAGGAACTTGCTCGATCACTGCGCTTCAAACCCTGGGTATGAGGGAAGGCACACATGCTGCGATACCTCCGCAATGCATAGCACGGTTTCTAGAGAAGACAGCGATGCGCTGCAGACGAGATGGGTTCCGTTCGGCTTTTCGCCAGGAGTTCAGCACACGGACTGAACAGGAGTATACGAATTGATGTGTCGTAAGTTCAGGTTCAATCCTTATGTGTGGAGCGCCCTTGCGTCGTCTCTCGGATTTCTGGCTGTGCTCGTCGGAGCGGGGGGCTCCGGGGCCGCCCCCTCGGGGCCAGGCGCTCCGGAACTGGAGAAGCAGTTTGCCGGCACGGTGCGGCCATTTATGCAGTCCTACTGCGTTTCCTGCCACGGCAAGGACAAGCCGCAGGCGCAGCTTAATCTCGCCGCCTTCGCGAGCATGGCGTCGGTGATGCAGGACTATCCGCACTGGTCGCTCGTGCTGGAACGTCTGGATGCGAAGCAGATGCCCCCTGCGACCTTCGGCCATCAGCCCACCGCCAAACAGCGGGACGCAGTCGTCGCCTGGCTCCGTGCCGTGAAACTGCTGGAGACTCAGCGGAATGCCGGGGATCCTGGGCCTGTGCTGGCCCGCCGGCTGAGCAACGCGGAGTATGACTACACCATCCGCGACCTCACCGGCCAGGATCTGCGGCCCACCAAAGAGTTTCCTGTCGATCCAGCGAACCAGGAAGGCTTCGACAACTCCGGCGAGTCGCTCACTCTCTCCCCTGCGCTGATGAAAAAATATATGCAGGCGGCGAAAGAGATTTCGGACCACGCGGTGCTGACCAATAACGGCCTGGAGTTTGCCTCCCATCTAGCTTTGGCTGAGACGGACCGCGACAAATTTTGTATCCTGCGCATCGTCGATTTCTACAAGAAACAGCCGACGGACTACGCCGATTATTTTCAGGCCGCCTGGCGGTATAAAAACAGGGCTGCCCTGGGCGCTTCCGGTGCCACCCTGCAGACCATCGCCGCCGAATCGAAGGTGAGTTCACAGTACCTGGATCTGGTGTGGAAGACACTCACGACACCGGGCGAAAAAGCTGGCCCACTTGCCAAATTGCAGTCCCAGTGGAATGCACTGTCTGCCCCCGACAAAGGACATCCGGACGCAGTGCGTGCAGGCTGTGAGGCGATGCGCGACTGGGTTCTCGGCCTGCGTAAGAAGGTCGCGTGGAAGTTCTCCAACCTGAGGGTGCCCAATGGTTTCTCCGATGGCGGCCAGTGTTTCGTCCTGTGGAAGGATCGGCAGTACGCCTCTCACCGCCGCATTTTCTGCCCGGACGCTCTGCAGGTCGGGGGCATACCTCATTCCCACGCCGTCCCTGCCCGGCGAAAGAATGGCCAGACACCGCCGGTGCAGACCGTTACCGACACACCGGACACCGACCTTTTCGTGCCACAGGAAGAGGCGGCCCGCGCGCCGTATCTGGCGGCTTTCAATAAGTTCTGCAGCGTCTTTCCGGACGCGTTTTATATCTCCGAGCGCGGCCGCATGTTCGTGGATGACCCTGGCGACAAGGGCCGTCTTCTGACCGCTGGACTGCACAACTCGATGGGCTATTTTCGCGACGACACGCCCCTCATGGATCTGATCCTGGATGAGAACGGCCGGCGCGAAATGGACCGCATGTGGCTCGATTTCGATACGGTCGCTTTCGTACCGGAGCGCATGCACAAAGAGTTCTTCGTCTATGAGCGCGCCGAGGTCGGGACCATCAACGATGCGGAGTTCAACTTCGTGCGCGCTGAAGACCCGGACTCCATATCGGACGCGAAGATCAAGCGGCTTGGCGATCTCTACCTGGCGAAAGCGCAGAGGAACGGCGGCGAACCGCTGGCGCTCCAGGCGATCGTAGACCATTTCAAATGGGTCTCCGTTCATATTCGAGCGACCGAAAAAGCGCGGCTGGAATCGGAGCCGGTGCAGCGGAGAGCGCTCCTCGATTTCGCCCAGCGCGCCTACCGCCGTCCTCTCACCGAAGCGGAGAGGGTCGATCTGTCTGCGTTCTACCAGATGCTGCGTCAAAAGGATGGCCTGACCCATGAAGATGCCATTCGGGACTGCATCGTCAGCGTTCTGATGTCGCCGAAGTTCCTTTTCCGACTGGATCTCGAAGCGCCGGAAGAGACGCATAAGTCGGGGGCCGCACCGGGGCTGAAGACGGTTTCGGTAGTGGGACACACTGTCGGTATTCCCCCGACGAGCGGTGTGCAGCCGCTCTCGGACTATGCGCTGGCGAGCCGTCTGAGCTACTTCCTCTGGTCCAGTATGCCGGATAAGGAGCTGCTTGCGCACGCCGCTGCAGGAGACCTGCACCGCCCGGAGGTGCTTGCTTCGCAGGCCCATCGAATGCAGAAGGATTCCCGCGTGCGCGCACTGGCGTTGGAGTTCGGCGGCAACTGGCTCGACTTCCGCCGCTTCGAAGAAGCCAACGCGGTGGACCGCAATCGGTTCCCCAGCTTCAACGACACTCTGCGCGAGGCGATGTTCGAAGAGCCGCTGCATTTTCTGGTGGACGAGTTCCAGAAAGATCGCTCCGTGCTGGACATGGTCTACGGAAAGCACACCTTCGTAAATGCGCCTCTCGCGCGGCACTATGGGATGACGGATGTAAAAGTGACGGGGAACGACTGGGTCCGCGTGGACAACGCCGATCGTTACGGGCGTGGAGGAATTCTGCCGATGGCAGTGTTTCTGACCCAGAACTCCCCCGGCCTGCGCACCAGCCCGGTAAAGCGCGGCAACTGGGTCGTGAAGCGAGTTCTGGGCGAGTATATCCCGCCGCCTCCCGCCACGGTCGCCGCACTGCCGAACGACGAAAGCAAGATGGGGAATCTGACCCTGCGGCAGGCGCTGGCCGCGCACCGCGCGAACCCGGCCTGTGCGGGCTGTCATGCCCGGTTCGACTCCTATGGCCTGGTCTTCGAGGGCTACGGCCCCATCGGCGAACTGCGCAGTAAAGATCTCGGCGGCAAGCCCATAGACGCGAACGCGCCTTTTCCCGGCGGCACCGAGCGCACGGGCGTCGCAGGGCTGCAGTCATTCATTCATCAGCAGCGCCAGAAAGATTTTCTTGACACACTGGACCGCAAAATGCTGTCTTATGCATTAGGACGCACTCTGCAGCCTTCGGACGACCCGCTGCTTCTGCAGGTCCAGCAGCGCCTGACCGCAGGGGATTACCACTTCGGGACACTCGTGGAGAGCATCGTCACGAGCCGACAGTTCCGCAACCGACGCGCATCCGCCACTTTAGCGAAGGACTAATCACACATGTCGAATCACGATCAAAAACCGGGCCGTCCGCTTTCCCGACGCCTTTTCCTCCGCGGCGCAGGCGTCGCGATGGCTCTGCCCTGGCTCGAGTCCGTTCCGGTGTGGGGAGCTGCGGAAGAAGCGGCGAA
>JAYTGR010000207.1:0-2335 GCA_043733205.1 Chthonomonadaceae bacterium | reverse complement strand
CGCAGACGCTGGCGCGCATCTCGAAACTCGAGATACGCGCCCGTACCGTCGTGGAAGGCGTCATCACCGGTATGCACAAGAGCCCGCATCGGGGGAGCAGCGTGGAGTTCGCGCAGCACCGCGACTACGTCTCCGGTGACGAGATACGCCATATCGACTGGAAAGTCTACGCCCGGTCCGACCGCTATCAGATCAAGCAGTACGAGGAAGAGACCAACCTCAAAGGCACCCTCGCCGTGGATGCCAGCACGAGCATGGACTATAAAGGCGTCAACTCTCCGCTCTCCAAGCGCGAATACGCCGCGATCACCGCTGCCGCCATCGCCTCCCTCCTGATGAAACAGCGGGACTCCGTCGGTCTGGCGACCTTCGACGCCGGCGTACGGCACTATATTCCTCCGGCCAGCACCAGCATGCACATGCGCCTGCTGCTGGAGACGCTCGAACGCAAAGAGAACGCGCCCAAAACCGATCTGGCGGCAACCTTCCACGATCTGGCGGAGCGCATTAAACGGCGGGGCATGATCCTGCTCTTCAGCGACCTGTTCGGAGATCCGACGACCATTCTGAAAGGCCTGCAGCACTTCCGCCACAAGCGGCACGAGGTCGTTATCTTTCATATTCTGGACCGGGACGAGCTGGAGTTTCCTTTTCGCGATTCCGCCATCTTCGAGGGCATGGAAGGCGAAGCGCCGATTACGGCGGAGCCGAACTCCCTGCGCAAAGAGTATCTCCAGGTGTTCGGGGAGTATCTCGCGGTCCTCAAGCGCGGATGCCGGGAACTGAATATGGACTATCAGCAGTTTCCCACCGATCAGCCGATCGATGTGGCGCTCTCCCGCTATCTCGCCAACCGTATGCAGCACAACTGAACCGACGGAACCGGTGGTTAAACCTAAACTATGCCTTTTCTGAACCCTGCCTTTCTTGCAGCCCTCGGCCTGGTCGCCATTCCGCTGCTGATCCACCTGATTCGACGGCGCAAACTCCGAGTCGTCCCGTGGGCGGCGATGGAGTTTCTGCTTCAGTCTCAGCGGAAGCAGAAAAGACGTCTCCAGATCGAAGAGATCATTCTGCTGCTGCTGCGGATGCTGATCGTCGCGCTGGCGGCTCTGGCGTTCGCACGTCCCGTTCTGCGCTCCCTTGGCATCCCGCTGCTCTCGCAGAACTCCCGTGTCTACGCCATCGTCGTGCTGGACAACTCCTACAGCATGAATTTCCGAGGCCCCGACGGCAGAAGCAGTTTCGAGCGCGCTCAGGCCGCTGCGGACGCCCTGCTGACGACCGTGCTGAAGCAGGGCGATGCCGTCTCCCTGATCCTGCTCTCCGACAAGGCCGACCAAGTGGTCGGCGCGCCCAGCTTCGATCTGAAACTGGTGCGTCAGAGGCTGAAAGCGGCGCAGGTAAGCGACCGGGGCACGGACTATCTGGAGACAGCCAAGGTGGTGTCGCGGCTGGTCAAAGCATCGAAGAATCCCATTCGCGAGGTCTACTGGCTGACCGACGATCAGGGCAGCGCGTGGGCGACGAGCCAGAAGGAGGCGGGCAAAGCCGCCTGGACCGCGCTGGCGAACGATACGCGCATCACGTGGGTCTCCGTGGGCGCGCCGCCCGCGCAGCGCGACAACCTGAGCGTCGAAGCGCCGACGGTTGGGCGCGAACTGGTGACACCCTATCTGCCGGCCCGCGTCGAGACCCGAATCGTCAACTCCAGCTCCCGGACCCGCGACAATGTGCTGGTGAACCTGACCATAGACGGCAAACCGGCGGGCTCCCGCCGCCTCTCGATCTCTCCGAACGGCGCGACTACGGCAGACTTTACCCCGCTGATCGCCACGCCCGGCATCCATGTCGGGCGGATCGCCCTCACAGAGACGGACGGCCTCGTGCAGGACAATGCCGCCGAGTTCGTCGTGCGCTGTCGTGAGCGTATCAAGGTGCTGGTGCAGGACGCGCATCCGGCCGCCGACCCCTCGAAGAGCGAGTCGTTCTATCTGCTGACGGCGATGGCGCCGGGCGGGGAGGCGGGCAGTCTGGCCCCGAAACTGCGCGAAAACGCCACGTTTACCAATCTCAATCTGCGCGATTACGACGCGGTGGCGCTGACCGGCACAGCCGGTCTGGCGGCGGCAGACATCGCCGCGCTGACCGAGTTCGTCAAGGCGGGGGGGGGACTGCTGATCTTCCCCGGACCTGCCACGGATGCGAAGCGCCTCAGCATCGATTTCAAGGGGCTGCTGCCTGCCGCTCTGGATGCCCGTAAAACGCTGACGGAAGAAGAGGCGCAGACGCTCCATCCGGACAGCATTCCCGCCACGCATCCGGCGCTGGCCGT
>JAYTGR010000206.1:0-2338 GCA_043733205.1 Chthonomonadaceae bacterium | reverse complement strand
CTGAAATAAGCCACCGTCCAGGCGGATCCACAGCCTGCGGGCAGCCAGAAAACCAGCTGGAACAAGGCGAAGCGCAGTCCTGCCGTTTCCGGCCACAGCAGCCCGCCCGCCGCAAACGACACCAGGATATGCAGCAGCAGGGCGCAGCAGACCGCCCGCACCGGCCGCGCCGGTGCGGTAAAACCCGTGAGGATGCCTGCCACGAACGGCGCAAGCACGGCGAGCACACCAACCCATTCCAATGCGATGCTCTCGCGGGCCAAACAGCCCTGCTCGACAAGCAGCAGCGTGGGAACAGACGCCATACCGACCCATGCCAGACCGTGCAAAAGATAGGGCGCGACAAAACGATGCGGGCTGCTGCCTGCAGAGCTCCCGCGCATCCAGGCGTCCGCATACGCCTGCCCGATGCCCCACGGTTCACCGTGTTCCTGCATTGCGGCGTGCAGTGCATCCTCCGGCGTAAGCCCTTTCTCAGCAAACTCCGCAATGAGCGCGCACAGATGATCCTCCGCTTCCATTCGCAGTTTGCAGCGGACGGCATACGGAACCAGTCCAACCAGCGGTGTGCAGAGATGATCGAGGTAATCCTCTCTTCTGTCGTACCCAGCGGAGTGAGAAAAGGCTGGTGTGTTACGCAGGCTGTTCACGCTGGTTCTCCCCGATCAGGCTGTTCATGGCCTGCGCGAACCGACTCCACACTTCGGCCCGCCGCACCAACTCCACACGTCCCGCATCCGTTATCGTGTAGATACACCGCGGCCGCTCGCCCTCGATATGTTCCCATTGCCCGACCACAAGCTCATCGCGTTCCAGCGCGTGCAGCACGGGATAGAGTGTCCCGCGCTTGAACTTGACGCCCTCCCCGGCACGTTCGCTGATAGAGCGCCCGATGGCGTAGGCGTGCTGTGGCCCATCGCGCAGGATCGCCAGTATCATCGTGGGCGTGTTGCCTCGCAGCAGTTCTCGTTCATCCTCCAAAGTTGCCGCCTTTCTCATTCGATGGGATGTAATATTCTATGACGTAGAATATAGTGCGGAAGTTTCAATAGGTTCGTCAGGTAGATCGTTTTCAGAGGGGACTTATCCGTATGCTCCGGAGGGAAGAAATCCCAGCAGACGTTTTAGACGTGGAGAGGCGTTCTCATAGCAGTGTTCGGGCATTTGGTAGTTCATGAAAGGGTAGTATTTGTGACCCACAAGGCGGCGGGCGTAGCTGACCTGAGTGATGTAACGCACACGGTCTGTCTGGTTCGGGCCGCCGCGATGCCAGACCTGATTGTTAAACAGCACGACGGTCCCGGCTTTGCCGAGGCAGGGCACGATCTGACTCTCCCACTTCGTGCCCGCCATGCTCGGCGGTGGGCTGGCGCCGAACAGATGCGAGCGTGGGATCACCTCTGTAGGGCCGTAGGCAGGGTCTTCGACATCGGTCAGGTAGTAGTTGGCGGTGAAGAGCAGGACGGGCAGATGGACGTTGGTCGGGGGCTCGCCGTGTGTGACGATATAGTGGGATGCATCGTCCTGATGCCAGGTCGTGATGCCCATTCCGCGTCGATTGCGGAACGAGTTGTTGTGGATGACATGGCAGCTGCGATCGATGATCGCCTCCGCGAGGCTGACGATCGGCTCCATGTCGAAAAGACTCAGGTTGGCAGGGCTCGTCTCGAACATGCGATGCTGCAGTTCGATGGTATGCCCCTCGAACGAGCGATCTCCCAGCGCGGTATCGAGATCCGCCTTCAGCTCTGCGATGAGCGCGGCAGGCAGGATTTCCGGCAGAACCAGATAGCCGTCCCGATGAAATGTCTGCACCCACTCCCGAATCTGCTCCTCACTCACCGTCTCGAACCCGCGCACGATAGTCTCGGTCATGATCTGGCTCCTCACAACATTTAGTGTGTTGAGGGCTAGTTTAACAGGTCTTACGGCTGTGGTCAAGCCTAAAACAGAGGGTGGGAAGCAGATCTGCTTCCCACCCTCATTATTTGAGTCTCTTCACCTTTACGGTGAGATCGACCTAGTGGCTGCCGCAGCCGCCGGATCCGCATCCACCGGAGCCACAACCGCCGCCGCTGCTGGCCTCCGCTTCGCCGTCTTCGGTGGAGAAGGAGCTGCCGCAGCCGCAGGAGCGGGTCGCATTGGGGTTGTCGATTTTGAAGCCGCCGCCCATCATGTCTTCGACATAATCGACCGACGCGCCGCGCAGGTAGTTGATGCTCAGCGGATCGACAACGACTTTGACGCCGTAGGCATTGAAGATGAAGTCGCCCTCTTCGATGCTGTCGTCGATCGCCATGCCGTAGTTGAGGCCGGAGCAGCCGCCGCCGGAGACGAA
>JAYTGR010000205.1:0-6631 GCA_043733205.1 Chthonomonadaceae bacterium | reverse complement strand
AAACGGCATCCTGCACGGCGATCCGCTCATGGGCCTGCTGATGGGCCTCCTGATGCTCATCATGGTTCCCGCGAACTGGGCCGGTATGGCGCTGTTCGGCGCGATCATGGGCCTCATCAACGCCCGCTTCGCCGCCGCCTGGATCGCCCGCTACTACCCCCGTCCCTGAAATGTCCCTACAGTGTAGGGACAATCGATGGCCGACGGTAAGCCTGCCTGGAGTAAACAGTGCAGCTCCCTATATCGCCTCAAGGCGACGTGGGGAGCTGTCTTGTCGTTATGGACCTGGAGCGGTTCCAACAGAATGTCAATTCCGGCAATCCCCTATGCAGTAACCCGCAGGATGTCTGTCCCGTCAAAGGGAAGGGAGTACGATAGAGTCCTCTCGGCGGAAATCCGCACGTGATTTATCGGAAATCGAAGGAGACCGAACCCATGAATCGTAAACAGTTTCTTTGTGCTGTCGCTGGGGCAGGTCTCGGCGAGACGCTCGCCTCCTCTTGTACGGCGAACGGCAGGCCTAAATCTGCCAAATCGCCTTTGTCTCTGAATATTCTCTCCTCCTCGATACCGCCCAGTGAAGTCGTGATCTCCCCTATGGGAATGCCTCCGCGTGTCCTGCAGTTGTCTCCAAGCGATCCTCATCTCCATGTGGCGATCCAAAACGTCTCGACGCAGCCTCTCCGCATTTGGCATGAGGACAACAGTTGGGGATACGGCAATCTGACGCTGGAAGTCAGCGCCATCGGCTCCCGGTATCTCCCTCAGCCGATCAAAATGGTCCGCGCGATTACCGAATGGCTGAGAAACGATGCCACCTTCACGACACTCCCGCCTGGCGAGATGATCCTGCGGGAAGTGACTCTGGAGATTCCCAAGGGCCATCCAGACTCTTCTGCACGTCAGAAACGATGGCCCTACAAAGGTTTTCCGCTGGAGGACATCGGCGCGACAAGCTCCTTCGCAGTACACTCCTTTGAGATGCGCGCCGTTTTTGCAATCGGGCAGGATGACTGGACACAGAGAGCCGATGTCTGGACAGGACAAATTGCTTCCCCGGCGCATACCTATGTTCTCAATATGACCAACTTCCCCTAGCAAAAAATATTTCCGAATGGACTTTCCGGTTTTTGATGCCTGCCCGGTAAGGGAGAAGTATAGACACGCTCGACAGGATACTTTCCTTTGAGAGAACCAGAATGTCATAGAAACAGGAAAATCCTGGCCCGTTTCCCCATCGGCAATACCGGAAAGGAACGCCCATGTCTGAATTGATCTCCCCGTCGCCGGACAACACTCTGGACGTAACAGCACTCCTTGGCGATCTGCGCCGCATGATAAATGAGGCGCGGGAACGCGCCGCCGTCGCCGTCAACCGCGAACTCACGCTGATGCATTGGCATATCGGTGACCGTATCCGCCGCGACATCCTCCAAGAAGAACGCGCCGCCTACGGCGAGCGAATTGTCGCGACACTGTCGCGACAATTGGAGCGCGAGTTTGGACGAGGCTTTAGCCGTGCCAATATACTGCGGATGATACAGTTTGCAGAGGTTTTTCCCGATCAAAAAATTGTGCAATCACTGACTGCACAATTGGGCTGGTCACACTTCATTGAGCTTCTGCCTGTTAGAGACCGCCTCAAACGCGAGTTTTATACCGAGATCTGCCGTCTGGAGAAGTGGAGTGTCCGCACGTTACGGGCGAAGATAAACGGTATGCTTTTCGAGCGCACAGTGCTCTCCGGTAAGGCGGAAGCCGCGATCGATGCGGAGATCGCCTCCCTGCGCGAAACGGATCAACTCACACCGGACCTGATTTTTCGGGATCCCTATCTGCTCGACTTTCTAGGACTGCACGACGGCTACAGCGAGCGCGATCTGGAAAACGCCATCATCCGCGAGATGGAGTCGTTTCTGCTCGAACTTGGCGCAGGCTTCGCTTTTGTCGCCCGACAAAAGCGCATGACCATCGATGATGAGGATTTTTACCTCGATCTGCTCTTCTACCATCTCGACCTGCGCCGCTTCGTAGCGATCGAACTGAAGCTGGGTAAGTTCACCGCCGCCTATAAGGGTCAGATGGAACTTTATCTGCGCTGGCTCAATCGCTATGAGCGCCGCAAACAGGACGAAGCGCCCATCGGGCTTATCCTGTGCAGTCAGCGGTCGCCGCAACAGATCGAACTGCTCGAACTGGACAAGGGCGATATTCGGGTCGCAGAATATTTTACGAAAAATCTGCCGCCGCTCCTCTTGGAGCAGGAGCTGCAAAAGGCCATTCGCCACGCCCGTGAACAACTGGCGCAGCGGGAGGGGAGCGCTGCCGAAGCACTCCAGGACGACAGTCAGGATACCGACGTTGAGTGAACCGGCGAAAACTGCCGTAATGATTTTTCTCGGCATCGATCCGATTCTGGAAGAGTTCTGCAGCTGATGCGTCGTACTCGGTGCAGGTAAGGTATTGCGCCCTATCGGCGCTCTTGACGCGCGCGAGTCAGGGCGCTGTCGAAGAATTCGACAGGACCGAACTTCTCACCCGTTTTTGGATCGGGATAGGTCAGAAAGAGCCTGATAAACCTGCCGGAGTTCTCGCTGCCGTTGATACTTCTGGTGAGCGTCACATGGTCTGTGAAATGGTCGAGATCGGTGAGATAAGGCGGCAGCGGGCAGTCCACAAGCCCGCAGAGGTCGGTATAAGCGCGTGCCATCCGGGCGAGTTCGAATAGATCGGCATCGCTTATCGGAATAAAGTCCACCAGCAGAGTATCGTATCCAAAAACGTGCGATTGGCCGATCGTCTTCCAGTGAAAATGCGGATTGCGGGGAGGCCGATCCTCTATTTCGGCAACAGTCCCCGCAATGCGATCCTGGTGGGTCTGAAAATAGAACAGAAGGTTTGTCCTGCGCAGACGCCGGAACCGTACAGTAAGAGAGAACCGATCCACGCAAAACCTCCGCGTCTCAAACCCGCTTTCCCTTTGTACTCCTGCACTTTCTTGTTCTCCTCGACGACATGATTATGCCAACTGGGACGGTCATGCAAAATATCGATAACAAAACCTTAATCGAAACTTAACTCTCCCTTTACATTTCCCAATTGCTTCCACTGACTCTGCATGCCATAATGTGCTGTCTCTTGCGAAAGCAATCATTTTCCCTCATGGCAGAAGGAGCAAAAGTCACCGTTTGAGGTTTGCCTTAGGCCCGGAAAAAGCTTTCAGCAGAGAGAACTCCGGCAGTGAGGAGGGAACATGACTCCCCAGACGTTTCTCGGTAAGTTCCTGATGGCCCCCAAGGCGCTGTGCGCAGTTTCGGCTGTTTGTCTCCTTTTGGCCGGCTGCGGCGCTGCGGAGCCGGAGGCGAAAAAGCCTACGGCCGACCAGCTTCAGCAGAATCGGCAGGTGATGAAAAGGCAAAGAGAAGACCGATAGCAGAAATAGGAAAGAAGGAAGATAAGCAATGATGCAAAGCAAAAGAGGATTCACCCTGATCGAACTGCTCGTCGTTATCGCGATCATCGCGATCCTGGCGGCGATCCTGTTCCCTGTCTTCGCGCAGGCCCGCGAAAAGGCCCGCCAGACCTCCTGTACCTCGAACCTCAAGCAGGTCGGGATCGCGCTGATGATGTACACGCAGGACTACGACGAAACGTTTCCGACCTCCTGGGCGAAGGGCTTTGTGGGCGATGCCAACTTCTTTGTGCAGCCCTACATGAAAAACACCAAGATTCTGCTCTGCCCGTCCAAAACGGTCTCGACTGCGGCGGCCAATACCGCCTGCGGGTCTGCCGCCAACGATCCCTACGGAACCTGGTAGCTGAATCCCGGAGGCCGCGACAATCCCACCAGCGAAGGCTTTCTCTGGGGCTACGGTTTCAACATGGGCATCACCTGGTCGGACGGCACGGGCCTCTTCGACGATGCGAGTACGAACGCTCCCAACCCCGGCGCGCTCGTGCCGGTTACCATCGGCGGAGTCACCATCCAGGCCGAGGTCCGCGCTCACCCCAAGTTAGGGAAGTCGCTCGCGTCGATCGCCGCTCCCGCTCTGCTGTTCATGGAAGCTGACACGAACGAGCCGCCGCTCTCCAGCATGACCCTGAACGCCATGCGCCCCGCCAGTTTTCCCGGCTACACCGACACCCCCTGCGAATCGGCTGTGCGCGTCGGCTCTCCGCGCCACTCCAAAGGCAATGTCTTCCTCTGCGCGGACGGCCATGTCAAGTGGCAGCAGTATCCGGGCACTCCTGCCAACTACGGCGACCCGGCCTCGGCCCGCGACCTCTGCTCCTACTACCGAGACTACGATGGCAGCAACAATCCCGGCAGCTGCAAAACCTACGGTTTTTAAGGTCAGGAAACGTCAGGAGAGGATGACTTCGGCGCGGACGATGCCGGCGCGTTCGTGGCGGGCGGTGAGATGGACGGTTTCGCCGGGATTGGCGCGGACGACCCACTGGATCTTGGCGCGCTCGGAGGTGGAGTCGGCGGTCCATCCGTAAGGGGCGGCGCTCTTGTAAGCGCGGCCTTCCAGCTGCCCGGCCTCCTGGCGCGTTTTGCCGCTCTCCAGGGTCGCGCCAGGCGGCAGCACGATCTCAGCGATCAGGGGGCGCACCGCTTTCTTCTCCAGCGCTTTTTTACTGATGTAGGTCGGCAGCCAGCCCGTGTTGTCCACGACCATGCGGATGAGATAGGCGCCGTCTCCGAGTCGTTCGGCGGTCGCGCTCTGGAGCGCGAGCTGGGGGGCGAGGAGGGCGTGCCAGATGGCCCAGTCCGCCAGCGGTGCGATCTCCTTCTCCAAAAACTTCGGCGGCGGGTTGCGGAACGCGACCTGCGTATCCCAGCCGCCGATCTCGATCTCTCCCAGCTGCGGATGCGTGAAGGGAGCCCAGTCGATGAAGCCTTTGCCTTCCAGCTCCGTGTCCGACCAGTGCAGCATCTTCAGGTCGTCTTCGAGCGAATGCTCCCGGCCCCAGCCGATAAACTTGAATCCTCCGGGTTTGGTGTTCCTGTCGAAGCCCTCCGTGATGCCCGCCTGACGCTGCGGCGACCAGATCTCGACCGTCCAGGCATAGACACCCAGATGATCGTACATCCAGTCGTCGAAAACGCCTGTGATGACCTCTTTCGGATGGTATTTGAAATCGTGGAAGACGCTGATGGCGGGATAGCCCGTCATCTCCGTGCCGACCTTGCCGATCGCCTGGAAAGTCCAGAGATCCTCCGCAGGCATCGTGTCGTCGGCCTGTGTGCCGTAGGGGCGCAGCAGGACGCCGCTGAAGGTATGAAACGTCATGCCGCCGGTGATGTTGGGGTGCGACGTGATGAACTTGACGAGGTTGTAAACCTCCGGCTCGCTGCCGGGGAAGGGGCCAGCGCCGTACTGCTCGCCCTCCTGCCGCCAGTGCGCCGGGAAGTTGCGGTTGAGGTCGAGGCCCTCTTTGCTGCGCTGCAGCGTCAGGGTGATGCCGTCCCAGTCTTCGAGCAGACCTTCCGGCAGCAGGCGGTAGTAGGTGCCGCCGGTCTCGATCGGGTCGCGGCTCACCAGCAGACGCGGCTCCTGCGGATGCGCTTTCCAGGGACCGTTGGGGTCGGGGATGCGCATGGTGAGAATGCGGCCGTCGCCGTCGAGATCCTCCGGTTTCAGGCCGTCCAGGGGCTCTTCATCGTAGGGGTAGGGGCGGGTGCTGCTGCGGATATACTTCGGCTTCTCGGCGAAGTAGAGCTCCGCTCCGTCCGGGTTGACGCGCGGCACGACGTAGAACGCGCGGGTGTCGAGGGTGCGCGTGACCTGAGCGTCCGTTCCGTACCCGGTCGCGAGCTTGTGCAGCAGGTAGAGGCAGGCTGAAGAGGCCGAGACCTCGGTGGCGTGGATGTTGCCGTCGCACCAGAAGGCGGGCTTCTCTTCGGCGGGGCCGGTCGCGAAGTTCGTCGCCGTCAGGCACCAGACGTCGCGGCCCTCATAGCTCTTCCCGATGCTTTCGATCCTGAGCAGTTGGGGATAGGCCGCCGCCAGCGCCTGCAGCCGGGCGGTCAGCTCGCTGTACGGATAGTAGGTATCGAAACGGATCTCGTCGGACACAGTTCTCATTCCTCTCGTAAAGGTCAGGGCTTTCGGTAGCCCTGTACCCAGCTGAACTCATGCTCGTCCCACTCCTGCGTGATCGCGATGGCTTCCGGAAGCAGAGCCTGTATCTCCGCCTCGCAGAGGGGCGCGGGGTCGCTTTTTAAAATACGGATCGTCTCTTCCAGGTGTGCGATGCTGTCCATGCCGATGATGGCGGTATCGATGTCCTGCTGGAGGCTGTAGCGCAGATAGGGGGAGAGGGAACTGGCCTGTTTGACACGTCCAGCCCCGTAGACTTTCATGCCGAGCACGGCCATCTCTTTGGACCGGGCATAGGGAAGCACCGTATCGAGAAAACTGTAGTTGTAGGCGATATTGAACAGCCCGACGGGAAACAGCACGGCGTCGAATTTGTACTCGCCCAGAATGCGCAGCATCACGTCTTTGACCCAGTGGCCGGAGATGCCGATATACCGCACGTTCCCCGCGCTGCGGTACTCTTCAATGGCCTTGAGCACGCTCTCCGCCTGCATGATCTGTTCGCGCTGGTCGTCGGTATCGAG